>CAZLVJ010000018.1:0-14896 GCA_964562935.1 uncultured Nitrososphaerota archaeon | reverse complement strand
GTTCCTACAACCCTCCTTCCTAAGCCTGGTGGCTATGGCGGCTAATTGCTTAGGCGTCACCTCGACCCCGTTGTAGGGGTCGGTCGATATGTCCCAGTTCTGGCAGAAGACGCATTTGAAGCTACAGCTAGTGAAGAAGATGGTCCCACTCGGGACGAGGGGGGCCTCCTCGCCGTAGTGGTGGAAGAAGCTAGAGACCCTGGCCGTGGCGTCGAGACCGCAGAACCCCTTCTCGCCCCTCTTTCTATCCACTTTGCACCTCCTCTCGCAGAACACGCAAGACCTCAGCATCCTCTTCACGAGTTCCACCTTCAAGTCCAAGAAGCTCACTTTGGGTATCTCCAGCTCTTCGAGCTTGAGCTTGTCAGACATTATCTCCCTCCAAACGCCCGCGAACCTCTGAGCGACCTCTCTATGGGCTCTCCAAAGCTCCTCGTCGCTGGACGACAAGTCGACGTCGACCTCGATCCTCTTGCAGATCCTGTACTTAGCTGGCTTGGCATTAGTCATGACCTCGTAGTACCAGCTGAGCCTCTTTCTGACCTCGGGGTGCCTCCAGACGCTCACGGCGTCGGGCCTCAGCAGGAAGGCCTCGAACACTTCGAACACCACAAAACTAGCACGAAAGCCGAGTAATTAACTGTAATTGACCCATTGCTTGGAAGGAGCGAAAGCATTTAAGGGAGCACATAGCCTGAGAGCGAGAGGTGCCGCGAAGTTGAGGTCCGCGTATCACTACGTCGCAGAGCTCTGGAAGAGGCCCTACGACGGGTCTATAAAGGAGATAATGAAGCAGCGCCTCATAGAGTGGAGGAGGGAGCCGACAGTCGTGAGGGTCGAGAGGCCCACGAGGCTCGACAGGGCGAGGGCCTTGGGCTATAAAGCCAAGCAGGGCTTCGTCGTCGTTAGAGTGAGGGTGAGGAAGGGGGGCCAGAGGAAGCCGAGGCCCGACTCCGGCAGGAGGCCGAAGAGAATGGGCGTCTACGGCTACACGACTTGGAAGAGCCTGAGGTTAATAGCCGAAGAGAGGGCCGCTCGGAAGTTCCCAAACCTAGAGGTGCTGAACAGCTACTATGTCGGTGAAGATGGGCGCTACAAGTGGTTTGAGGTCATAATGGTGGACCCCAATCACCCAGTCATACAGAGCGACCCTGACATCAACTGGATATGCAGGCCTGCGAACAAGGGTAGGGCCTTCAGGGCCTTGACGTCGGCTGGCAAGAAGATGAGGGGCCTCAGGAAGTCGAGGGGCCTCAAGGGGACGCATGCACAGAAGTGGAGGAAGAAGCAGCGCGAGCGGGAGCTGAAGGAGGGCAAGGAGTCCGGAGGGTATCGTTCAAAGCCCGAGATACCCGGTTAAGCTCCTCCTACTAAGCTCAAAGCACGTAACTTAGCTTAGGTAGTGACTGCCTCTTATCACCTCGGACAATCTGAGCTGTTTTGAGAACCCTTCTACTTCGCCACCCCGTCCGTTGCGCGAAGCCCGAGAACGTTGAGGCTACTTCTTGCCCTTCTTCTCTTCCTTGCCCTTCTTCTCTTCAAACATCTCAAGCAGAGTAGTCTTCTGCCTCCCTCCCACGCCCTATCCCCGCCTTAACTTAAGTGAGCTCCCATGAGTTTTTAACGCTAGGTTGAGTCTAAGATAACGACTTATTACTTTTAACATAACACTCTGTTACTTAATAAGGTTTAAGCGGAAGTCCAAATAGAGGTTTATGAGCCTTTCGGGCCTTTACAGAGCCCTCTAAAAGATTGACTAAGAGCGGTAGTACACTTAACATCAGTCGATGCAAGGATCGTAAGCTTTCGTCCCTTGATCGTGTAAAGGTACGTTGGCAGAATAAAAAATAAAAGCATTTGAAGCCAAAACTCTTAGTCAGTATAAGGTCATAGCGCAAAAGATATTGTGAAGTAGGTCGGGGGAGGCAGCCACGAGAAGGCGTGAGGCCAGCCTTCGATTTAGGTTTATGGTTGTTGAGCGATTAAGGCTTTTAAAGAAGTTTTACTCCTATAGCGAGCTCGCCAGGAGGACCGGGATTCCTGAGACGGTGCTGTGTAGGTACGTTAAAGGTGACGTCCTTCCAGGGGACGACACGGCGAAGAGGTTGTGGGATTCATTAGACAAGATTGAGCAACTCAACCAAGTCATATACGAGAAGGTATACGTGGACCCCTACGGCTACGTCGATACGTCGAACGTAGTCAACGACCCGCTGATACTGATGAGGGCCTCCCACTACGTGATGATGAAGTTCGCTGGGAAGAGGATAACGAAGATCTTGGCTCCTGCTGTTAACGGCGTCCCCCTAGCCACCTCGATAGCCCTCTTGCTTGAAGTACCCCTCGTTATAGCCAAGAGGAATAAGGAGATGGGCGTGAAGGAGTACATAGAGGAGTCCTACCCAGCGGGCCCCTACGTGGTCTCCCTCTACGTGCCCAAGAACGCCATAACGAGCAGGGACGACGTGTTGATAGTCGATGACCTAATAAGGACTGGGAACACGGTCCAAGCCCTCATAAACATGGTGAAGAAGGTGAAGGCCAACGTGGCGGGCGTCTTCGCCTTAGTGGGCGTGGGCGACGAGGGCGTCCAGAACTTGAAAGCCGAGCATCCCTTCCCAATAGAGGTCGTGGCGACCGTCCAGCCGTTTTACCAGCGCAGTGAGGTCTACATGTAGTATAAACTCCTACTCCTACTTCTCTTACCTCCACAACCATCCACGCTTAGTTTAAAATATCTTGACTCCTTCTGAGGGATCTCCCAGTAGTTGTTTGAACCTCTCCATGAGCTTCCTCGTAATTGGTCCGGGCTTTCCATCCCCTACGACCCTTCCTGCTATCTTCGTTACGGGGACTATGCCAGCCGCGGTGCCAGTCAAGAAGACCTCGTCGGCGGTCCAGAGCTCGGCCGGCGTTATGTCCTTCTCAACGACCTTGTAACCTAACTCCTCGGCCAGCCTCATGACCCTAGCCCTAGTGATGCCAGGCAACGCGCCGCTGGCCCTCGGAGGTGTGTATATCACGCCGTTCTTGACTATGAAGACGTTGTCGGCCGTCCCCTCAGACACGAAGCCCCTGTCGTCCAGCATTATCGCCTCGTCGGCGCCCACGGCGTTCGCTTCGAGCTTGGCCAATATGTTGTTCAAGTAGTTCATCGACTTAACCTCGTGAGTCGTCGCGTCAACGCGGTCCCTCCTGACGGAGGATATTATGGCGGTAAGCCCCTTGTTCAAGGCCTCCTCTCCATATAGCTTGATCTTGTCCACGATTATTATCACTGTAGGCCTCTGGCACTTCCTAGGGTCTAGGCCCAGATCGCCGACCCCCCTCGTGACTATGAGCCTCACGTAGGCGTCCCTGAAGCCGTTTACGCGGATTACGTCTACTACAGTCTTTATCATTTCCTCCTTGCTCATGGGTATGTCGAGACATATGGCTTTGGCGGAGTCGTAGAGCCTGTCGATGTGCTCTTTCAACTTGAAGGCCACGCCATTGGTCACCAAGATGCTCTCGAAGACCCCGTCGCCGTAGAGAAAGCCGTGGTCGAAGACCGATATCTTAGCTTGGCTTTTCGGCACGAGCTCTCCATTTATGTAGACCAGGGGCTCTCTCTCCAAGCTTCGACACCAGCCTAAAGACGATCTTTTCTTCAAAGAGAATTGAATTTATAAAATTTTCAGCGAAACAGATGGGCATCGCCTAATATCGTTCACGATCAAGCCTCCAGTAGCGCCTCTGCGTCTCTCGTTGACATGCCCCAATGAGTTTTTGAGGGCGAGATGACGCGACCTCGCCTCGACAGAGGCTACCTCCACTCTTAGTGTTAGGTTAAAGGTCTATGGCGGGCCCGGGGGGATTCGAACCCCCGACCAACGGCTTAGGAGGCCTGCGGCAACCTCTTCGGTTGTCGCCGCGCTATCCGAGCTGCGCCACGGGCCCACTTTCTAACAGGGGACAGGCCCTTAAAACCTTAATGCTGTGGCCTTCGCAATCGATACTCTTTAGGGGCATCGATCTGCCGCTCACCTCGCGGCCGAGAGACTCACTGCTGGGCGACTAATCAAGTTTCTATGGCGGTCGCCTAAATAGTTCCCTCGAAACCCTAGGAGCTTTATACGAGGTTTATTGAGCGGGACCCCCTTTAGGAAAAGTTTATATGAGTTCTTCCCTTCTAAAATACAGAAAGGTTTATATAGCCTCCATATGGGGTATTCTGTCTTTACCGAGACATTTTGCGACAAAAGGAAGTCGTATGCTCAGACACGTGATCTGGTTTGGGGTTGAGTTGAAGCTTAAAACTGGGCTATCTTTGAGGTGATGAACATGAATGTTAAGATCGTTGATGTGGAGACGAAAGGTATTGAGCGTTGCCCCGAGTGCGGTAGCACTAATATCATTAGGAGTTACGATCGCGGAGAGACAACTTGCATGGATTGTGGCTTAGTCATAGACGAGAGGCTGATAGATCAAGGCCCTGAGTGGAGGGCCTTCACCCCCGAGGAGAGAGAGAAGAGAGATAGAGTGGGCCCGCCCATCTCGACTACATCAGTCGAAGGAGTCTCTCCCACGGTAATACAGTGGCCCACGAGAGACGCGACTGGCCACAAGCTCACGCCTCAAAAGGTGTTCGAGGTCGCGAGGTGGAGGCGCTGGCAGATAAGGAGCAGGATACAGACGTCTCAGGACAGGAACATCCAGCAAGCGACCAACCACCTCGAGCGCATAGCCTTCAAGCTAAACCTCCCACAGAACGTCAAGGAAGAGGCCTTGAAGATATACAAGGCCGCCGTCAAGGCGGGCTTGGTGAGGGGCCGCTCGATCGAGTCAGTCATGGCCGCCTCCATATACGCTGCGTGCAGGATCCTCAAGATCCCTAGGACCCTAGACGAAATAGCGGACTGCACGAAGGCCGGGAGGAAGGACGTCGCTAGGTGCTACAGGTTACTGCTAAGGCACGTCAGGCTCACAATACCAATCGCGGACCCCATAGACTTCGTGCCGAGAATAGTGAGCTCCTTGGGCTTGAGCGGGATATTGCAGAGAAAGGCCATCGAGATAGTACAGCAAGCCAGAAAGGCTGGCTTGACAGCTGGCAAAGATCCTGCAGGCCTCGCAGCGGCCGCAGTGTACATAGCCTCTCTCTTGACTGGGGAGAGGAAGACCCAAAAAGAGATAGCAAGAGCCGCTCGGGTGACTGAGGTCACGGTTAGGAATAGGTATAAGGAGCTCATAAGAAGGCTCAAGATTCCGATAGCATCATAGCTGGGCTCTATAGACGGGCAACACCACTTCACAAGTCCCTTCAACTTTGAGAATCACTGCTACGCAATCCCTCAAGCTTTGAGGTACTTGATATTTGCTTATCGACATCCTCGGAATGTGCCACTCGACTTCGACGTCTACCATGCTACCATTAGGATAGCAAAGCGATAGGCCACTTACCAAGACGTCTCTATCCCGTCTATTGACTACCACGAACGACGTCTCGTTGCTCGCTATCAATATCACTTGGCCGTAGTCCCTGCTTTCAATGACTTCTTTTGCCTTGCCCATGACCTCTTCGATCATAACTTCTGTAAATGCCAAGTTTATGCATATCTGAGCCGTCAGTACCATTATGGATGCTAAGAGGGCAAGCGAAGAAGAGATACCCTTCCTCTCCATTAACTCTCGTAAAACTTATGATCGCAAAGCCTATTTATAGAGCCTCAAAGCGGGCTTATCAAATGCGAGTCGCAAGCGTTAAACGGTTGAGGGTTCGACGGTTTGCCTCTTGGAGATGATTAACAGTGAAGAGACCTCTAGCCCTCTTAGTGAATGACGATGGCGTCCACTCCGCAGGCATAACGGCACTGAGAGAGGAGCTCGCCAATGACTTTGAATGCCTAGTGGTAGCTCCCAGCAGGGAGAGGAGCGGAATAGGAAAGGCACTAACGGTAGGCGAAGTCGTCAAGGTCGAAAAGTTGATGACTCAAGTGGGCGAGGTCTACTCGATAGATGGCACGCCAGCCGACGCCGTCTTGCTAGCGTTACACAAGTTATTAGATAGGAGGCCAGACATAGTCGTGGCGGGCATAAACTTGGGACCCAACTTAGGCATCGACGACATCTTAAACTCAGGGACCATAGGCGCTGCTATGGAGGCCGCGATACATGGCATACCCTCTATAGCAATATCCTACGCCATAGCCAGAGAGTTTGACGATGGTATCGCGCTTCAAATGCTTAGCGACCCCGGACTGAGACTGGCCGCGAAGATAGCGAGGACACTGTCAAAGCTGATAGTCGGCGAGGGCATGCCCGAGGACGTAGACGTCCTTTCAATAAACGTACCAGATTATCGGATTGGGATAAGGGGGATAAAGATAACGCGCCCATCAAAGAAGGGCTACCCCGACATACACGTAGCACGCGAAGAAGGCTACGCCATAGCGCGGTGGGACTTGACGCTATACCCCGAGGACTCTGAGGACACGGACGTAGAGGCTGTGAGGTCGGGGTACGTCTCTCTAACCCCTCTAAACCTGAGCTTGACGACGAAAACACAAAGAACGGAGCGCTTAGAACGCTTTGCCGAGGCGCTGAAGTCTTTGATAGAATTGTGACTGCTACTGCGGCATCATACTTGATGGGCCTAGGGCTGTAAATTTGAGCTTCTCGCCTTTTTTGACCGTAGTATTCGGCGGTAGTATCGTGAAGTAGTTTGACCTGAGCAGCGTCGAGATGACGTTGGCACCGCCATGCATAGGCTTTGCTACTAACTCGCCATCGACTTCTTCGACCATAACCCTCAGAAACCTGTAGGCCCTCAAGGCCTCTTCGTCAACCGCCAGCTTAGCGTAGACGTAGGGCAAGACCTTATCGATAGGTCTCCCGGTCATGTGTGCGAGTAGCGGCAAGCACAAGACGTAAAACGCTGCCACAGCCGAGACTATGTGTCCCGGTAGCATTATTATCGGCTTCCCTCTAAACACGGTAAAGCCCGCGGGCTTCCCAGGGCTGAGGGTAAGTCCGTGAACCATCGCGGGGACCCCCAGCTCGCTTATGGCATCGGGCACTACGTCGTTTATCCCGATGCTACAGCTGCCCATCGTTATCACGACGTCGTATTCGTCTATCGCTTTCAAGAGGCTCTCTTTAACAACTCCGACGTCATCAGGCAGTATGCCCAGCACGTCGGCCGACCCTCCGAGCTCCTCGATCAGACCCTTGATCACGTAAGCGTAGTTGTTCGGCGGCGGATCCCTCCTTTCCAAGCTCTTCAAGTAAAGCTCCTTTCCGACGGAGAAGATGGCGAACTTAGCCTTTGCGTAGACCTTGATTTTAGAGTAGCCCAGCTCCATCAACAAGCCGACGTCTACTGGTCTTATCACGTGGCCAGCCCTGAGTATCAGCTCCCCTGCTTTGACGTCCTCGCCTTTGAGTGCGACGTTTTCTAACTCCCTCACCTCTCTAAACACAATTATGTGATCGCCCTCTAGCTTCACCTCCTCCACCCTGACGATTGCGTCGGCCCCAGGGGGCATGGGCGCGCCAGTGACTAAAAGGACGGCATGCCCTTCTCGAACCACTGGAAGTTCTTTCGTGTCAGGGAGGACCTTGCCTAGGACCTTTAGCTTGACGGGATTGCTCCTAGTAGCCCCTCGAGTGTCTCTCGACCTAATGGCGTATCCCTCGAAGCAGGCGCAGTCATAGGGCGGTATGTCTTGGTTCGCCGCGACGTCTTCGGCCAGAACTCTGCCAAGGCTATTGACGACCTCCACATCTTCAATCCTCGGCTTTAAATCGATCGCCTTTAGCAACTTCTCGACGGCCACCTCTACGGGAGTTAACTTCAAGACCCTTCTCCAGTCCTCCCTTACAACCCTACAAGACATGGGCCTCACCCCTCGACGACCGTGATAGCGGGGGGACCGAGGAAGGGACGTCTAAGTAAAGGCAAAAGGCACGTATTGTTCTAATACGCATTTCGACATGCATGCGCCACACCCCGTCTCCTTCATTAGCATATCCTAGCCCTCTCAGCACTGCAAGTACCCTTGAAGTAAGGTTCTCGGGCCTTGACAGCCTCTACGAAAAGCCGCAAAAGCTCCTCGTCGCTAGCTCCTCTCCTCAAAGCCCCTAATGCGTCAACCAGATTGTCATTTCTCATGAGACAGGGTTTCAACTTCCCATCGGCCGTAACCCTAAGCCTAGTGCAGTGCATACAAAATTCGGGATTGTTGACTGCCTTTACCAATTCGACCTTCACGTACCCCAAGTTGTATTGTTTTCTGTTCTGCATGTCTTTTCTCTCCTCGACCTTAACTGCTCTATTCTCAAGCCATTCCTCGATGGCGTCTAAGGTTGCGTGGTACTTGTCGTAAAGCTCGCTAGCGACGCCAAGGGGCTCTAGCTCTATCACCTGAAGTATGAAGCCATGCCTTCCAGCAAACTCCATCAGGTCCCACACTTCGGCATCATTGAGCCCTTTTAGGAGCACTGTGTTGAGCTTTATCGGCCTTAGATCGAAGTCCTTGGCCTTTAAAAGGCCTCCTACAACCCTATCGAGCATGTTGACTCCAGTTATTTTCTCGAAGACCTCCTTCTTGAGGGAGGGTAGGCTGACGTTTACCCTCTTTAGACCGGCCTCTACGAGCTCTTCTACGAGCTCTTGGAGTAACGATCCATTAGTCGTCATGGCTAGGTCGGCTACACCCACATCGCTTATCGCCTTGACCACGTCCACTATGTCGCGACGAGATAGTGGCTCCCCTCCAGTCAGCTTCACCTTGTCTATGCCTAACTCCCTACCAACCCTCACAAGCCTCGCGATATCATTTACAGTCAGCTCGTCGCCCCCCTCCTCTCCCTCCATGTGGCAATAAAAGCACTTGTAATTGCACCTGTGGGTTACTGTAATCCTGAGGCTCCTCACAGGTCTGCCATACCTGTCAACGAGCAATCAAGCCCACCAATGATGTTAGCGCTTGAAAGATGTCCTCTGTAGAACCTTTAAATATCTTTCTAGACACCTTAACCTTTTCTCCACCCGAGTACTAGGGGCTTCACCTAGAAAGGGGTTTATGAGAAAGCTTATAAGTCCTCGAAGTTAATGATGGTTGCTTAATCGAATCGAGCCGGTGCCTTGGCTCCTTGCAGGCTTGAATTAAGCATGAAGTCCCAAGTGGTGATTTATGAAGAAAATAGCCATAATCGGAAGTAAGAAGTCGGGCAAGACAAGCATCGCGGAGATCTTGATAAGTCACTTTGCCAAACGAGGCTTAGCAATTGGTACAATAAAGCACATACACCACGCCGACTTCACAATTGATCGCGAAGGTAGCGATACGTGGAGGCACAAGCGCGCTGGTGCCAAGTTCGTTGCCTACTTCTCTCCGTCAGAGGCTGGCATGATGCTGAAAGTGAGCGGAGAGCCCAAAAGCATCGAAGAGGCTTTGAGGTTTATGGATTGGTTAAAATTGGACTTATTGGTCATAGAGGGGTTCCACAGGCTTATCGCCAAGAGATCCGATGTAGGCAAGATAATAGCCTTTAAAGACTTCGTGGACCTCGAAGAGAGGTTGAAGGGGACGGAGCAACCCATAATAGCGCTTTGCACCTTTAACGAGGATCTCGAGCGACGAGAAGACCGCAGCTTAGAATTCTTGGTCCTGCCTCGTGACGAGGATAAGCTGATTAAGGCATTAGAAGCCTTCATGGACTCTCCATAGCCTCGGCCATCAATAGATCTCTAGGCGTATTCACGTTGAAGAACGTCAAGAGCTTCTCGTCCACTAGCTTTAGCTCTTCGATGGAGACGTAGACTACATCTTTTAAACCCTCTATTAGGCGAAGTATAGACCTAGAACCCTTCTTCGTCAGCTCTTGAGCGATATCTAATATCGTTTGTCTCCTATAGACGGAGTGGAGGGGCTCCAGATAACCGTTGGGCCATCGAGGGATGGCGGCATCATGTCCCTCAGCTCTCTTGAAGAGCTCTGCTAGCACCTTCGGATTTAAAAATGGGGCGTCGCAAGGAACTATAGCCACGTACTCTGCATGGGCCCTTTTGCACCCAGTAAGTATCCCCATCAAGGGCCCCCAACCCCTCTCCTCGTCCTCGACTATCGTGACGTCTCCCCGGATGACCTCGCTTATTCGCCTCGACGCCCTCTTGCTACCAGTCACGACGATCACTTCATTGGAGACTTTCAAGGCGGCATCGACCACTCTCTTAATCATGGGAATCCCCTTGACTTGAAGTAGCGTTTTATCTTTACCCATGCGCTTGCTCGCACCACCGGCCAAGACTATGACACCTCTCTCAGAGGACATCAATTTCAAGTGAAGCGACGCTGGAGTGGCCTCAAACCACACATAATTGAAGTGCTCGCGCATCGGCTTGATGCTAAGGTCGTCAGCCACGAATATCGCTTTAAGGTCGTTGACCTTGCCCGATATAAGCAAAGACCCGGCGTCAGTTATTACGTAACAACCCTCGAGCCCCTCCTTAATCCTAATGTCTGCCACTTCTAGGACCTTCTCGACCTCAACTCTTGGAGTTAAGGGTGAAGTCAGTATCTTAACCTCAACGCCCTTCCTCCTAGCCGCGTTTAGGTCTAAGAGAAGCGCTTTGACGCTAAGCACGTCGAAGTTTGGCGCTGAGATTAAAACTTCCTTCTTCGCTTTAAGTATTAGATCTCTTAGCTTGTCCAAAATGCCTCTTTTGCTCTGTATGACGAATGCCTCGCCTTTGCCACCGCCCAATTCTCTATATCTGACTGCTAAGACGTCAATTAGTTGCTCGGCCCTACTCTTTAATAGAGAAATCCTCTCCTCGACGTAGTTCCTAATGGCCCTAGAGGGGTCGACAGGCCTATAGACTCTGGGCCTTCTCAGCTCTTCCTCAACAAAGCCCTTTTGCTTCAAACTCGCCAAGACGTCATAGACCTTGGGGTACGCTATGGACGTTATGTCGCTTATCTCCTTGGCCCTTGCCCTGCCCAAGCTTATTAGTGCGACGTAAACTCTACTTTCGTACTCCGTAAGTCCTATGCCTTGTAACAAGATCAATACGTCTTGTCCTTCGACCATCTTTCGACTCACCTCTTAGAATAGCGACAAAATATTTTTATCGGGTGCAGATCGACTGCGACCCAAATCCTTGACCCTAAGCCGTCAGACGACGACTACTTCAGTACAACAAATAAACGTCTACCATGCTATCCTTCTCCACGTGGTCCAAGCCCTCGTCAAAGAGCACGTATCCGTGAGCTCTAACTGGTATGCTCAAAAGAGCAGATTCTCCTATCAGGGGCCAAGCCCTATAGCTATTACCATCTCTATCGAGCTTGACGAAGACGACCCTCTTAAACCCCCTAGGCTGGGGGAGCCTTAGGTCACAGGCCATTTTAGCCTTAATGGTCAAGTCGTCGACCTCCAAGCCCATCAGCTTAAACATAACTCTCCTAGCTATCAACTGATAGCCGACTATGGTAGATTGCACTAAGCCTGGCAACATGACCAAAGGCTTTCCGTTGATAACAGCAAACCCGGTCTGCCTGCCCGGCCTCGTCATTATCCCGTGGAACACGATCTTCGCTCCATCGATCCTCGATATGGCCGTAGCCACCAAGTCTTTCTCACCCCTCGACGCACCGCCTATGGTTAGTACGAGGTCCGAGAGGTTAGCGGCTTTGATCACGGCCTCAGATATCAGGGAGAGGTCGTCGGGGACCCTTGCGAAGCGCAATGGGGCTCCGCCGTCTCTTAAGACAAAGCTGCTGATCATTAAAGCGTGGCTACAGGGCACCTCTCCCGGCCTCAACGCATTGCCTTCGTCAGTAAGCTCATCACCTACAGGTATGATGCACACCCTAGGCCTCGAAAAGACCTTGACCCTCGCAAGACCCATGAGTGCGAGAAGGGCTAGATCCTGTCCCCTAAGTCTATGCCCTCTCCTTAAGACCACTTCGCCTTGCCTCATGTCGCTCCCAGCCTTGATCACGTGATCTCCAGGTCTGACCCTGTGCCTCACCTCAAGGTACTCGCCCTTGACCACCGAGGCCTCTACTGGCAGAACCCCGTCGGCCCCCATGGGCATGGGAGACCCCGTCGCAACATAAGCGGCCTCTCCTGGCTCTAGGCTAACGGGCTCCTTCGTCGAAGGATAGAGCCTGGCCTTGACCCTCAGCTTAACGGGATTCGTGAGCGAGGCTTGTTCGACGTCGCTGGACCTTAAGGCATATCCATCGAAGTGAGCTATATCACATGGAGGGACGTCGATCTTCGAAATCAAGTCTTCAGCCAGAAATCGACCGTAGGCATCGGGAATCTCGACTTCCTCTACGGGCAATAATTGCTTGACGTGCAAGTCAATGGCTTTGAGGCCTTCCTCAAGTCTTATGTACTTAATGGCCCCACTCCACATAAACATTCCACAACCCTACTACTCCTCAAAATTAAACGTAATTAAATCGTTCGGAGGAAACGATCTCAGCCAGAAACGTCCGCTATGCTCGTAGAGATCCAATCGATGGGCTTTAACGATTCAGTACTAAGTGTGGACAAGGGCGTTAAAGAGCTAAACCGATCGCCTTAGCAAGGTGAGAGTGACCACTACTATCGCTATGCTAGCGATCGTGAGAGGAATGCTGGCATCGCAGACGAGTTGCGACGCTTTAACGGCCAAGGTTGCTGCACATATTAAGTCCTGTCGCTGGAAGGCCTCGGCCAAGCAGGCTATTACTTCGGCGAGCCTCTTATAAGGCTCAAGCCAATTGGGCAAGCCCGAGACCTTTTCCCTTATTTGGGAGACCCTGGGCACGAGCCGCGACGAGCCCTCAACCTCGAACCCCCACTTGAGGAAGAGCTCGATTACCTCGTCGATGTTGTCAGCCGCCTCGCCGAAGGCCTCTATTACCCGATACTCGTCATACCAGTCAAAGTAGTCGAATTCCTTAAACGTCGCAAAGAGTTTTTTCAGATATCTCAAACCGCCGTACTTCTCGCAGAGAGCACTAAAAACTTGGTAGGAAGCAGCGTAGTAGGGGCCGAGCTCCTGGGGTGGTACGGAGGAAGGGGTCCACTTCTGGATGAAGCCCAAGTAACCGCTAAGCCTCTCTAAGTCGTTTTTGAGGGAGCTTTTGTGCATCTCGACGGCACTGTGATACCCCATTTCTCGACCTAGGGTCAAGCTCAGGTATTCCGCTATACCTTCGTGGATCCAGAGCTTAGAGAGCGGGACGCCGATACACCATAGGAAGTGATGGGCTAGCTCGTGCAGTGCCACGATTTTCATGAAGCCCTCGACCCCTCTTATGTACAGGAGGTTCAAGCGTATAGGTCCAAGCTCCCTGCCTACTAGGGGTACGTAGCCTTCAATGCCCAAGACCATGTCTTTTCTCGAAGGCACGAAGAACTCTACGCAAACGCTTCGTGGCTCGCATCCAAAAACCTCTTTGTACACGGCATACGCCTTACCTAACGTGCTGAGGACTTGATTGGCGAAGTCCACATATCGTGAGGGCGTCCTGAAGACTAGGCGCTCCAAGGATATGTTCGTGATCTCGGCCTCTCGCGGGACTGTGTACTCGATTATCAGCCGGTCGTCGGATCCTATCACCGCACTCACTATTACGGCTTCTTCTTTCCTCACGACCCTAGCGTCGTTGATGCTCCCTGAGACAGATGAGACGCTCTCCTCAGATGTGTAGACGTAGCACGGCAGGTAAGCGACCACGCTGGTTGCGGCTCCTTCGTGGACGACTCGAGGAGAGATGAACGTTGCCCTCGGCTCGATTATTAGTGCTCCATACTTCATGTAATATTCTATGCTTGCATTGAATACCCTTGAAGCCTCGTAGTGGAATTCCATTATCACGTAAAAGTGGTCCTCTCGGCCGTCGTTTATTAAGCTCCTATACGTGACGTTAATTACCCTGCCCTCGTAGACCGTGAAATTCAATAACCCTTGCTGGTTCTTGGGCACGTAGAGCCAAGAGCTCCCGTTCTTTTCGTCACAAAAGTAGACGAGCACCCTCGTGGCTCCTTCGTCGTCTATCTTGAAGACGTACTTAAAGTCCTTCTCCGCATGAGCTACGTTTAGAGCGAGCGTGATCGTTATGATCGTCGCTACGCCCGCAAGCAACAAAAGGTGTGAAGCTCTACTCTTCAACTTTCTCACCGATTACGCTTGTCGAGAACTTGTACATGTACGTGGCGATGGGACATGCGAGTATGCAGGTTCTGCAACCCAGGCATGAGTCCTTAACCTCGACGCCTCGCTCTATGGTTATGGTTATGGAGTCTGTGGGGCACCAGTTCTTGCAAGAACCGCACGAATTGCAGTACTTAGCTCTCAGAAGGCTCTTGATGAATACTTCCACGGCCCTCTTTAATTCGTAGAAGTCCTCGGCTCGAATCGAGAACGAGCCGCCCTCGTTCAGAGAGGCGACCCCCTCGTCCATCCTCAAGGTCAGCAAGCCGAGCTTTTCGTTAACGGCGACCCTCCCTCCTGTGCATTTGAGCATAGTGGCCACTCTGGTCAAATCTATGGGCGCCCTCATCGAGCCCTGGGCCTCGTATATGTCCTCGCAAGGCCTAACCGTTAGCACCACCTCCACGTCCTTGAGGCTTGCAAGCCCCTGCTCCATCCTGCTCACGTCCACCCCCATCCTCGAAGCGAACTTCTTGGCCTCCCCAGGTAGCTTCCTCCATCGCCACAGCCCGAGTCTGAACCACTCCTCTGGTAACCCCCTCTCCCTGCACCAGCTCAAGGCGCTCTCCTCCCACTTGCTCCATAGATCGGGGTAGAGCTCCTTAACCCTCTCGAACTCGGCGAGCTCGCAAGCAGGGCAGAGCCAGCACCCTATCCTGTCGAAGCCCTCCTTGTACAGCGGGTTGAACTCGACTC
>CAZLVJ010000017.1:9443-16441 GCA_964562935.1 uncultured Nitrososphaerota archaeon | reverse complement strand
AGCGCTAGCGAAGGAGGACTTCACGAAGGTGTTCGACGTGCACGTCAGGAGGCCCGAGGACGTTAGCTGGTATAAGCGAATGACGAGGCTAGTAAGAATTTGAGGTCGTTATAAGAGGGGCGCTTTAGAGTCGAGCTCCGCCACGCAGAGCGCGTGGCAATAATGGGGCCCTGGTCAGCAATCCCAAGACGATATTGGCCGATGAGCTCGCATCAAGCTTAGACGACAAGAGCTCTAAGTTGGTCATGGACCTGCTCTCTGAGATAAACGGTGAGAGGAGGGTCACAGTGATACTGACGACCACCGACCTTTACGAGGGGTTGCCGACGGACAGGGACTTCGTGCTCAAGGACTGTCTCCTAATTGAATGCTAAAGGAGATGCCCCAGTAAGATCTTAGTCGCGAGTGATGGTGACTCCGTGAGAGACCACGTCAGGGAAGGGGCTAAAGGAAAGACGTCTTCACTTAGACGTCCAAGTTGGGGAGGGCCTTGAAGCTCGAAGAGCCTTTACCCAGCTAGTGGACAGGATAGGCGACTTAGGCAAGAGGGTTGACTCGTTGGACAAGGGGATCGACGCGCTAAATTGTTAGTGAGTAGTGGCGTTACAGAGGGAAATACAGTTATAAAGATCTTAAGGAGATTAATAGATTATGGAGCTTTTTTTGCAGAGGGCGTCTTTGACGCGGTGAGATGGACGTGGGAGTGTTTTGCGTGCTTCCCGATACAAAATTTTTTGGTCATGCTACTTCACAACTCGTCGCTGATTTAGGGGCTTATTGTAGCATGCTGGGATTCAAGATAGTAAGGCTCCAGAAATATTGGCCCATGCCTTTGAAGCTCCTTTTCTCGCACGAAAGGTGGGCCTCATTTTTGATATAAGTCTTTGATGTACGTGTTCCTGAACCTATTACCACGAGAATTTTTGAAACCTTTACCGTCTGTTCCAATAAACTATCTACAGTTTCAGTCGGGTCATCATTTAAAGTCGGGATGACCGCTAGAATTCTCAGATACATGTGAACATCTCACGAGGTGACGTCATCGTAGATGCGCAACAATTTTCTGACTACGGCCTCAGGCTTGTGGTGTCTCTCTACGTAGGCGTATTCCTCAGACCATAGTTTGTCGTCTGCCCTCATAACTGCGTCGATGATTTCTTCCTCCTCCTTCACGTCCTTCAACGGGAAGTCGTGGTATTCGGGGTACTCCGACGAAACGTAGGTGACCACCGGTCTGCCGCACGCTATCGCCTCAAGCGAGACCATCCCCAGTGAGCCCAATTTGAAACGGTCAATGACGACGTCCGCACTCCAATAGTACTTGTTCAGCTTTTCGTGGGGGACCTTCGGCAGGACCTTCAAGCGGAGGCCTCCACCAGAACCTCTACGAGGGCTGGACGCCTCTAGGGGCAGGGCTCTCGGCAATGGACGCCAAAGCCCTCCCAGAGGAATGGCGCACGCTCACGAATGGCCCTCGCTGTAGAGATACATAAGCCCTTAAGACTATCTCCTCTCTAGAGAACGCCTTGCCGCCCATAACCGCCGACGACGTCGTCAAGCTCTTCGAGGAAGACGTTAGAGCGAGGAAGAGATTGGCTGAACTGCTGGTCTCGGAGCCAGACGTCAGGCTGGCGATAATAAACGCAGTTCTGAGGGACGTGGCGACCAAGAGCGACGTAGAGGCATCGAAGAGAGAGCTTAGGAGCGACATAGAGGGGCTCAGGAAGGAGATGGAGGCATTGAGGAGGGAGTTCAAGAGCGATATGGAGGCATTGAGAATGGAGCTTAAAGGCGACGTTGAGGCCCTCAGGGGAGACGTGGAGGGCCTCAGGAGGGACGTCTTCACCCACATGTCCGAGTTGAGGGAAAGGGCCTCCAAGCTCGAAGGGGCCTTTACGCAACTAGTGGACAGGATGGGCGACTTGGACAAGAGGATCGATTCTCTAGATAAGAGATTGGACTACACGACCAAGGTCTCTTGGGCTCTAACGATATCTGTGCTGGCAACGCTCGTGGCCCAGCTGGTCTTAGTGCTACTACGCGTACATTGAGGGACCTCGACGAGGCCTTTAACCTTGAGCACAAGCCCAAAGAGTTGCACGCGGGCCTCTCGCATTGTAAAACTTCGCTCTAAAGAGCAAGAGAGCTCTGTATGTGAGGTGCACGAAGCTCAGAAGTGCTTCTCAAGACATGGACGACCAAAGCATTTTAAGCGCTGGACGTTGGCTCACGCCTTATTGCAGTTGCAGAAGCAATAAAAAGGCCCTTGTAGATTCTCACGTAGCGCTTTAGCGAGAGCGTGAGGGGTAATTCTTGGTGATATTGCCCAAGAGGATTGAGGATAGGTTGAAGGAAGAGTCCGAGAGAATCGGGGCCTCAGAGGAAGAGCTAATAGTCGAGGCTTTATCGAAGATCCTCAACGAGCCCCTCGACCCGGATACAAGAGTTGAAATGCATTTGAAGCTCTCGGAGAAGTACCTGAAGGACGCAGAGGCCTTCTTAACCAAGGGGGATTACGTTCAGGCGTCTGAGAAGGCTTGGGGGGCCGCATCCCAGATCGTTAAGGCCTTGGCCGCAAGGGAGGGGAGGGAGATTAGGAGCCATGGAGAGTTGCACAGGTACGTGGCAGAGCTGAGCAAGAAGAAAGGAGATAGAGAGATCATGAGGCTTTGGTTTTCAGCCACTTCCCTCCATCAAAACTTCTACGAGAATTGGTTCCCCGAAGAGGCCGTGATGAGTGGCGTGGAGGACGTCAAGAGCTTCGTGGAGAAGTTGAGGAAGCTCCTCTAACCTCCTCCTGCCATGAGCTGTCGGATTATCGGAACACGTGAGACCTGGTACCAGGTCTATAGGGTCGGCACTGAGAATGACCTCTTCGAGGCCTCGATCAAGCGCCCTCGAGATGGATCACGGTTTAAGGATGGCCCTTCGGACAGAATCGCGTTCATCGCTGATGCTTTATGGATATGAAGAAGAGTTAAATAGTGCGAGGTCGTAGAGGCAATCGAATGGCCTTATGGGCGTCGTAGAGAGGAAGGTCGATTGCTCGAGGGAATTCGCCGACGTCTTGGCCCGAAGGTTGAAAGGCAGGCTTTTCAAGGTGGTCCTCTTCGGGAGCGTGGCCAAGGGCCTAAGCGACGTGGACAGCGACGTGGACTTGCTCGTGGTCGTCGACCGCGTGACAGACGACGTCAGGAGGGTCGTGGCCGAGACAGCGTTTGAAGTCAGTACTAGGTCGCGCGAGCCCATAGAGTACGTGATCATGGGCTTAGAGGAGTACAGGGCTAAGAGCTATGGAAACCCCTTCATCTACGAGGTCGAGCGCTACGGCAGGGTGCTCTACTGCGACCCCAAGCCCGAGGAGGAGGCGGTTAAGAAGCTCATAGAGCTGGCTGAGGAGTACTACGGCTACTCGCTGAGGTGCGTGCAACAGCTGATGTACAGGCCAGCCATCGACCTCGGGCAGAACGCAATAGAGCTGGTACTGAAGGCGCTGATCCTCGCCAAGGGGGAGGCATTGCCGAGGAGCCATGGAGGCTACATCCACAAGTTTGGTGAGGCCTACGTGCTTCGAGGCGAAGTCGGCAGGGACGTAATAGCTAAGCTCTATAGAGCGCTGGAGTTGAGGAACAAAGCTAGGTACGACCCCGAATACAGCCCGACGGAAGCGGACACGAGCGAAGTGATCCAAACGTACGAAGAGCTTAGAGAGGTAGCTCGTAGAGTCGTTGAGAAGAAAGAGAGCGCTCAACAATAAGTGTGATCGGCTGGGTGAGGCGGGCTTTAGCCCTCGCGCTCAGTTTTAAGTTCGTGTGAGTCGCCTTCACTGCATGATCCCCGTCCCTCGTCACTTCTTGGTTCAGAGGCCGTGGACGACACTACCGAATTGATTATCTCCGGGGGAAGCGCACCGTTGATGAGCGTTGGGAGGACCTCAAGAGACGTTATCTGTGAAAGCTAATAAACTTGTGTAAGACAGCTCTTGGACAGGTGTAGGGCTTTTTGATCGTGGCATTTCCCAAGAGGCTCGCCGAGGAGCTCGAGAGGAGAGGAGCGGATGCGGAGTCCCTCGTCATAGACTCCTTGGTGAAGTCGCTCGGCCTAGACCCCCTAGCATTGGCGTGGAAGCCCACCTCGAGCTCGCTTCTAGGCATCTCGAGGAGGGCAAGGGGCTCATCGACAAGGATCCTGTCCAAGCCTCTGAGAAGCTCTATAAAGCGGTCGAGGAGACCGTCAAGGCCCTCACGATGCACTTTAACGTCAAGGAGATCCTCGACGTAGCCGAGAGGAGGAGCAGGTAGAGCGTGACGGAGCTCGTCAGGGCCATCATGGAGATCTCTAAGAAGTTGGGGGAGTGGTTTAGGTACTCGTGGGACTCCGCTTGGGTGTTGCACGTCTGGGGCTTCCACGAGGCGAAGCTCGACGCAGAGAGCGTGAGGGAGAGGCTTCCAGACGTGGAGAGGATGGTCTTAGAGGCTCGGAAGGTTATCGGGCTCGGGTGAGGCTGGCGCCAGCTTCGAGGAGCGGCCTTTAGCGATCGCTAGGTCGAAGCGTCGGCGATCGCGTAATTGCAGTGGAGTGGTCCCGACCTCGAAGCTCAGGCCACCCTGAAGACCTCCTCTCCCACCTTCAATATCACGCCAGCGTCTAGTTGCCTTATTAAGTACAGGCCCTCTGGGTAGAGGTTCAGCCTAGGTACTTCGAAGGGGGCCTTGCCCTTCAGCCCGAGCTCCAAGTACAGGTAGGCTATGTTGTACCTCAGGTCCCCAAAGGCCTTGCTGACGGCATAGCCCCAGAGCGGAGCGGTGGTGTGCCACTTCCCGTCTACCTCGGTGACCCTCGGCCTGCCATCTCGACCCTCCTTGATGTCGACTGAGTAGAAGCCATGAGGCCTCGGGCTTAGCGCCTTGACGGCCCTTATCCCTATCTCTGACGCCTCGTCGTCTACCACTATCCTGGCCACGCTGGGCGTGCCCGTAATCCCCGTCAGGGATATGTGCTTCAGCGGGTACTCCAGCCTCTCCCTCAGGTAAGAGGTCACGAGCTCCCCCCTGAACCATAGGGAGTCGAAGGCCAGGTCCCTCCCGGGCATGTACTCCTGTATCACGAAGTCGCAGGCCCTCGCCCTCCCCTGCGCCTCGTGGAGCCTTATCCACAGCTTCGCCTCCTCGGGCGCGCTCACCTTGAGGCTCAGCCTCCCGCCAGCCCCGCTCTTGGCCCTGATCCAGAGGGGCGAGCCCATCTCCTCGAACGCCCTGTCCACGTCCTCGAGGTCTCTTACCTTGACGGCCCTCGGCGTCGGCACGTTGCCCTCCCTGAGCTTGAGGTACATGGTCCACTTATCAGGGGCTATTTCCTCGGGCTTGGGGAGGTAGTGCTTGACGCCCAGCTCGTCCACGAAGCCTGCTATCACCTTGGCCTCTGAGCTCGGGTGCGGGTGGACGAACTCTATGGAGTACTCCTTGACCAGCTGAGCCACGAACTCCCTAAAGCGAGGGTCGCTGTGCCTAGGGCTCCTGACCCTGACGTCGACCTCGGGCATGAGGAGGTAGTAGGGGTTGTAGTCCGTGCCCACGATGAAGTACTCGCAACTAGCCATCCTCTCGGCCAGCCTGAGGGCTCTGACGAAGTTAAGGCCCCCTATCCCGCCGCAGCCCGTTACTAAGATCTTGATCCTGGCCAAGACCCTTTCGCCGTCCTCCATTTATGTGAGGGGGACGTCTAACAAAGCTTGTGCTCAAGCCCGCAGATCACGAGCGCTCTCAACAGCCTCGTAGAGGTCTACGCCTCGGACCACTTGCACGTCCTCTCTCGAGGCCAGCATCTCTACGACCTTGCCGTACATCCTGCCGCCCCTCATCCTGAGCGAGCAGTCGTGCCAGAGTATCGTGACCACGCCCTTCCCGTGGAGCTTGGCTATGTCGAGAGCCTCCTTGACCACGCCCACGACCCTCTCCTCGGGCACCTTCATGTACGTGAAGAGGTAGGCGTCCATTATCGTTATCGGGAAGACCAAGACTCCTCGAATTACCCTATAGCCCATGTCAGCGCAGTCCACCCTGTCCTTAAAGGCCTTGAGCGAGGAGTCGTACTTCAAGCCAGCCCCTCGAATCGATTCATAGGTTTCCTCGCTAACCCTCAAGAAGTGGACTCTGCAACCCACGACCTCAGACCTCGACACCTCCTCTAAGGCCCTCTTCTCCCTAGAGATGGCGCTCGCGCTCGAGGCGTTAACGACGTGGAGCCCCACCTCCCACCCGCCACTCACTAAGTCTCTGATCACGTCTTCATAGCACGAGGCGTCTAGACCGTCGTCGTAGAGAGGCCTGAAGAAGAAGGTGGATCTAAGACCTAAGCGCTCCTCCATCTCCATGACGTCGGGGATGCCGAAGTAGGGGTTAAAGCCTTCCTCCAAGGCCCTTCTCAGCGTCTCCTCGTCGAACCTGTCTCGCCTAGCCAGTACGTGGTCTAGACCGGGCCCCCTCCTCGACCAATCGACGTCGTGACTTAGGAATACGCGCAGCGAGGCCCTAAAGCCTTTGGCCACGGTCCGCCCCAACACTATGTCGAATTTACTTTGAAATATCTAGTTTGTGACAAATATCCTCTACTGCGACGTTCGCACCCTTGAGTAGGGGCCTTCTCACAACGGCGTGGAATCGAAGGCTTACCAAGCCCCGTACGAAATTCGAGGAGCAAATTTAGCTCGAGCTGAGGCCGGGACTCGAGGTCCTCGTGCGAAGGTCCACCCTCCAGGACCACTAAACGACCACTGGGACATTGGCCTTCCTGAGTAGCTCTCTAAAGTCCTCTAGCTCCAGGCCAGCGAGCTTGGCCGAGGTCCTGATGTCGCCTGTCTCCACGTAGTACTTCAATGCGGCCCTCTGCCTCGGGGGGAGGCCCTCTATGAACTTCCAATCCGCCTCCCTCCTCCTAATCTCCTTCGCCTCCTCCTCCAGCCTGCGCCACTTCTCGAGCTTCTCCTCTAAGCTCACTGA
>CAZLVJ010000017.1:0-9343 GCA_964562935.1 uncultured Nitrososphaerota archaeon | reverse complement strand
TCGCCTCCTCCTCCAGCCTGCGCCACTTCTCGAGCTTCTCCTCTAAGCTCATCGAAGACTACCTGCTCAGCTCAAAGCTCACGTGTATACCTTCTCGATGGAATTTAAGCGTTGTCTTCACGCCGACGCATTTTGCCCTAGGGCCTCTGTCAACCAGCGACCGTTTTGAAGCTAAAGCTCTTATGTCGAGTGCGTCATATCTCGACGTAGTCTCCCTTCACGAATCTCGCGTACCACTCCCTCCACTCCCTCTCACTGACTACGTGGACCTCGAAGGGGTTGCAAGCCCCCAGCCTCTTCGAGACCAAGCTCCTGAACTTGGCCCTCGTCCACTCGTCTACACCCTCCCTGAGGACTACGGCTACGTCTACGTCGCTAAGAGGCTTGTGGTCCCCCCTCACGGTGCTGCCAAAGACGCAAAGCTTCAAGAAGTTAGCGCCGAAGAACTCTTCGGCCAGTTCCTTGATCTCCTTGGCAAATTGCATCCATCTCTCCCTGTACCTCTCGTACTTCTTGGCGAGATCGACGATGAAATCAAAGTACATCCTTGAAGGCCTCCTTGAACTTGTCCAAGACCTTAAGCGCCTTCTCCGCGGTGTTGCGGGAGTACTCTCTGCCCAAGTACCTGACACCTACGTAAGAGTCCTCGAGGATCTCGAAGAGCTCGACGTTCTCCTCGTAGAACTTCTTGGCGTCCGCTACGACGTTGCAGAGAAGCTCAAAGAGCACCGAGAAACGATGAGTCTTGGGATAGTCACCAAATCTCTTGGCTAAGATGTACTTTATGTAGAGCTGGAAGGCTTGCTCTGCGAAGAACAAAGCAAAGCTGTAGACCCCCTCTTCAAAGGCCTCGCGAGCCTTCTTCTTGAAGTATTCCGCGTTTCTCTTGAGAAAGTCGGACAACGGGCTTCCCAAATCTCTCCAAAATCTCTCGTTATATAGCGCTATCGATCGTGTGCGCTTGACGCCTAGCCGCTCGTCGAAGGCCCTAGTCGAGGCTTTTGCGAGTCACGAATAGCAGCACGCCATGATAAGCGGAGGGCGCTGACGATGAATCATCTGTCCTCCGATCTTAATTAGACCCTCCCCTAAGTTTATTAGAGTTGACGAAGCAAGTGATCACGGGACCTCGACCACCATGGCCCAACAACCTCCGAAGGACCTCGTGGAAGCTCTTGAGAGGGCCTTGGTAGAGTCGTTTGTCAAGGTCTTCGGCGACGAGCTCGTCTCTCTAGTGCTGTTCGGGTCTTACGCTAGGGGCGACTTCGAGGGGGACAGCGACGTGGACCTGCTGGTCGTGCTCGAAGAAGTGGGCGACAGGTACGCCGTCCACAAGAGGCTCGACGAGGTCGAGGAGCTCCTCAAGCCGGCCCTCGAGGCCTTTAAGGCTCGCGGCTACAACCCAGCGCTCTCTCCGATAGTCTTGAGCAGAGAACAGGCGCAGCGCGTCCGCCCGCTCTACCTCGACATGGTCTTCGACTACAAGGTGCTGTACGACGAGGGGGGCTTCATGGCCAGCGTCTTGGAGAGGCTGAGGAAGAGGCTCGAGGGCTACGGGGCCCACAGGGTCCGCATCGGGAAGAGGTGGGTCACGGTCTTGAAGAGGGACTACGAGTTCGGCGAGGTGATAGAGTACGAATAACTTGGAGTACGCCAAGTCCTACGTCGAGGAGGCCGAGAGGAGGATCAGGGTGGCCGAGGAGGCCGTGAGGGAGGGCGCCTACGCCTACTGCATAAGGCAGTGCCAAGAGGCCGTGGAGCTCTTGCTAAAGGCCTCTCTGCGCCTCGTCGGCATCGAGCCCCCGAAGCTACACGACGTGGGCCCGGTCCTGCTGGAGTTCAAGGACAGGTTCCCTGAGTGGTTTAGGGGGAGGATAGACGAGCTAGCGGCGATATCGAGGTGGCTCAGGCGAGAGAGGGAGCCGTCGATGTACGGCGATGAAGAGCTGGGGATACCGCCTACTAGACTTTACACGAGGCCCTATGCCGTGAAGGCCCTCGAGGCAGCGATGACAGTCCACAATTGCGTTAAAAGCCTGCTTGAGGAGTATGGCCGTCAGGGCTAGCCTTGTCAAAGAGGCCCTGCCCCTCAACGTCCTCGACTTCGGCTGGACATGAGAGAGGCCCCTTGGAGGCCCGATGCGTTGAGCGTCCAACAATCATGGAGCTCCGAGCATAGCCCTTAAGCCCTTCACGACCATCTCGACAGCGGTCGAGGTCACTAGAAGCCCCATGACCCTCGACGTTATGTCGATAGCATTTCTTCCCATGACCCTGTCCATGAAGCCGGAGACCATCAGCACGAGCCAGCTCAAAATTAGGGACCCCGTGGCGGCGCAGGCCGTCACGAGCGGGCCGCTCTCCTCCACGAGGATCATGGTCATGGTTATGACCCCGGGCCCCGTGAGCATCGGGGTGCCTATCAACGTGAGCGCTGGCTTGTGGCCCTCTTCGCCCTCTCTCTCGAGCACTCGTAGCCCGAGCACGAGCCGGACGCCGAGGATGAGCCCTCCCGCCACCCTGAGGGAGTCTAGGGTTATGCGGAAGACTTCGAGGAGCGCTGAACCGAAGAAAAGGAAGGCGAACAGGACGTCGCCCGCCACGAACACGGCCTGGGCAGCCGCTTTGGCCTCGTCCTCCCCCGCGACTTTCAAGAATATCGGGATGCTGGCGAAGGGGTTCATGATCACGAAGAGGGAGGCGAAGGCCCTAGCGACTTCGTACGCATCCATCAACAGAGCCAGCTCCGCGTCGTCCCCCTAACACGAAGTGCTACCTTCATCGCGACATATTTAAGGGTTTCTGCCTTGTACTTGCCACGCCCCTCGCTCTTAAGAGCTCTGACTTGGGCTGGAAGTAGGTGTCGCAAGAAAATGCGTAGCTAGCTCACCGCGAAAGAGGGACAAAGGGCCAAACTGCTCAACCGCGCTCAGAGGGGTCAAAAGTCGGGGGACGTAGGGTCAAGCGCTAGCCGGCCTTCAAAGCTCTGCCCAGCCCTTTCTTCGCAAAATGGTCCCTCGACCTCTCAGGAGGCCCAATATCCCATCAGGCATGAACAGGACTATGAGTACCAGCAATACCCCGAGGATTATGAGGAAGTGGTGGGCGAAGGCTACGCGCAAATACTCCTGCAACAAGGACAGCACTACCGCACCGAGCACGGGGCCGTAGGCCGAGCCCGTCCCGCCCAGCATGGTCATGATCGCTGGCAATAGAGAGTAGTCTGGGCTAAAGGCGCTCGTCGGCTCGACGTAAGAAAACCTTATCGAAAAGCTCCCTCCCATCAGGCTTATGAGCATGGCGCTAATGGCGAAACCCAATATCTTGTATTTGCTCGCGTCGACGCCCACGTGGACGGCGGTGTCCTCTGACTCTCCTATCATCCTCAGCGCGAGGCCGAACCTCGACCGACGCAACATCGTTGTGACGAGGAGGACTGCAAGGGCCGCCAAGAGCACTGAGTAGTACACCGTCTTCGCGTCGAATATCGGGAGGTACGTGCCTCGCGTCCCCGTTATCCTGATCTCCCACCACTGGACGGCCATGTTCGCTATCACAGCGATTCCAAAGGTTAGTATTGCGAAGTATATTCCCCTTATCCTAAGGGTTGTAAGCCCTATTATTAGGGCGATGACGAAGTTCACTAAACAGGCAAGTAGTATGACGAGGGGTAGGGGCAGGGGTATTAGGTTACCGCGTGCGCTTTGTTCCAAGTACTTCGCCGTCATGTATAGCCCTAGGCCGAAGAAAGCTGCTGATCCCAAGGAGACGTATCTCGTCAGGCCGGAGAAGAAGTGCCAGCTTATCGATAGCGCGAGCCATAGGAGGACCATACGCAGTATCGACAAGTAATACTCGCTTAATAGGAAGGGCGCGAGCGCTAGGACTACTACTATGAGGATCGAGGGCACTAACTCTATGGGCCTCACCTTTATATTGAACACACGCGTCACCTCCCGAAGAGCCCTCTCGGCTTAATCACGAGTACTATTATGAGCACGATGTATACGACTACGAGCCTCAGCAGCGGCTCCCACTTAAATAGAGCATAAGTTATGTAACCTATAAGAAATCCACCGGCCATGCATCCGACGTAGTTCCCCACACCGCCTAAGACTATAACGGCTAAGGCGATGAATGTGTACTCGGGCCCTATGTAGGGGGTTATGTTGGTGTAGATCATGACCAGTAGAGAGCCAGCGATGGCGCTTAGCAGTGCGCCGAGGCTGAAGGACAGTGCATGCACTCTCCCGATGTCAATTCCTACGAGCTGAGCGCCTACGGGCTCCTCGACCGCTGCCCTCATGGCCTGTCCCGTTCGCGTAAAGCGTAGAATAAAGTACAGGATCAAACAAATGACGACAGATATCACTGCGGAGATTATCATGTTCAGCTGGAATTTCTCACCCAGCAGGGTGACGGTCTCGTAAAGATATGGAACTCCTATGTGCGTTGCCCCAAACGTCAACCGGACAACGTTTTGAATTACGAACACGAGGCCGAAGCTCGCCAGCAACGACCTGAACTCGAGCTCGCCAGAGGATTGAGATATGTTCACTATCCTGCGGAAGATAGCGATCTGAACCAGCAGCCCCGTAATGGACACCAGGAGCGTGCTTATTAGCAGGGAGACGAAGGGGTTCAGGCCTAAGATTAACGACGAGAAGAGGTAAGTCATGTACGCGCCAAGCATCACGAATTCGCCATGGGCTACGTTCAATATCCTAGTTACGCCATATTGCAAATTTAGGCCAAGCGCGATTAGAGAGAATAGGGCTCCCAAAATCGCTCCACCGACAATTATGTCCAGCACGAGCCGCGCCCCCTCAAATAAAAAATTAAGGAGTAAAAATGTCCTGGACTGTTAGGGCATTATTATTGGCCTCGCTGAAGCGGCCTCTAGCGGCCATATGACCTCCATCATTTCCCCGCCTTGCCACTGGCTGATGGTTCCTGCCAGCTCGCATTGCATGCTGTAGCCCTGCCGTAGCTTCGTCTTCCCCACGATGGTGTCGAAGGTCTCGGTCGCGAGGCAGTCCCTTATCTTCTCCCTGTCGAGGCCGACCTTCTCGACCGCCTTAAATAGGCACTGGAGGCCAGCGTAGAACGTGGCCGACGCCGGGAACGGGTAGGCGCCAGCACGCTGCTTGTGCATTTCGGCCCAATCCTTCAACGCACCTGTCTTGTAGGCCGTGGCCGGCCAGCCGTCGTAGTAGCATATGCCCACGAGGTCTTCTGGCTTAAATCCGAAGGGGCCGAAGACCAGCCCCGGAACCTCCATCGTGGGGCCGATGAATATCAGCTTCGGCTTGAAGCCCAGTGCCTTGCACTGGCGCACGAACAAGGATCCCTCAGCGTAGCCGCATAGAATTGCCACGTCAGCGTTGGCGTCCTTCATAGAGCGTATGAGCGGGGTGAAGTCCGCGATGTCCGGTGGGTAGCTCTGCGAGAGCACGACATTGAACCCCTTATCCATCACGTGATAAGCTATGGCGCTTGAGTACTCCACACCATGCTGATCCGAGTGGTATATGACTGCCACGTTCTTGATGGGGGCCACGTTCTTGTTGACGTAGTCGAGGACTGCTGCCACTTCAGGGCCTGTCTCGCTCGGAAGGCCCAGCACGCTGAAGGCGTATTTGAACTCGCCCGTCCTCATCTTTTGGGCGGCTATGTCGGATCCGAAGGTTAGGGCTATTACGGGGTAGTGATACCTCTCGTAGAGGGGGAAGGCCGCGAAGCAGAAGGCCGTGCTCCAAGGCGCAAATATGAGATCCACCTTGTCCTCGACTATTATCTTCTCCGTCAAGCTGAGCATCTTCTCTAAGTTGCTCTCGTCGTCGTACTCCACGTATCTTATGGGCAACTTCTTACCATACTCGGGCACGTAGAGGCCGCCCTCTTTGTTGTAGTCCTCAATGATCCAGTAGTAGTATATGTGGTGTAGAGCGCGGGCAGGAGCATTAGGCCCGGACAGCGAGTGCACGATCCCAACGAGTACGTACTCCTTGGGCGGCAATGGAGCTGGCCCAGCCGCAAAGTAGTAATAGTAGGAGGCCACGCCAGCGACCACGGCCACTATTACGACCACGGCGATTACGATGGCCTGCACTTTCGTAATGGCCTTCTCATTTAGGGTCAAAGGCTTACCCACCCTTCAGTCTCTTATTCTTTTTTTGGGAGGCCTCATCTGTTATAAAGCTTTCGGCGCGATGACGAGGTGCAATCTGCAACCCTATTAGGCCGTCGAATTTAATAAGCAACAGAACTAAAGGGTGCTCATCGCTTATGTTCTACGAGATCGCCACGTAATCATCGAAATTTGAGAAATTCAAGAAAGAGGTCGAGTAAGCTACATCGCTATCTTCTTATTCGCTTTAGTTCGAGCGGTCTTAGTTGCGTAGCATCACAAGGAGGAGTCTTAGGTGGGACATTTTCTCCACAAGGCCTCTGCATCTCGTCTAAGCCCATCAACGAGTTGGCAATACCGACGACTATGCACTTTTTTGTAGAGGCGACTTATAACGCAAAATGAGACCCAGTCTTCAGCGGAGAAGGCCAATCAATGTGCTTGGTGCCCCCGCCGGGATTTGAACCCGGGCCGCAGGCTCGAGAGGCCTGCATACTTGACCGGGCTATACTACGGGGGCCTTCTCCTCTACTTTCGCCTAGGCGGGTATAAAGGTAACCTATGACCTCTTATAAAGTTAATTCTTGGCTTAGCTTCGTTCGCTCACAAGCCGAGATGCACAAAAATTAATTCGATTCCCTGCGAACGACGTCGAGGGATCCACGGCTCATGCTGGAGAAGCTAGACCCTCATACGGGCCTACGCGAAGTCGCAATAGATGTAAAAGAAAACTCACGACGTTCCTGCCGGTGGAGCTCTACTGAAGGCTGACGAGAGATGAGGATGCTAATTCCAAAGGCCTTGGGGCTTGGCTTTGAAAGAGTTATCAGGACCAAAGTAGGGAGTGCACGAATAGTGCTAGAGCCCGTCAAAGGACTCGTCGAGCTCCTAGAGAAGGCCGTTGAAGAGCGAGGAAGACGTTGAAAGGGGGTGCAGAGCTTATGAGGTCCTCGACAGATGGCGCTTTACTCGGTCAAGTCCGACGCGATTCTTACTATTGCATCATCGAAGGACGAGCACTACGCGAAGCTCTAGAATCGTTCAAAGTCCTTAGGGCTTTTTCCCGTATGTCTTTAGCTCGTAAAGTGTACCATCAATGCCTCAGCGCACGTCATGGGCCATCGATCGTTCGGTGAATTCTCGACTAAGCACCTCTGCCGCGACCTCGCTCTTTGCGAGCTTTGAAAATGTCCGCCTTAACTCTACGCGTCGCTGACCCTCGGGCTTGTTGTTCTGGGCTACTTCCTCACCCCCAACCAACTCGTCCTCTTGGCTCACCGATTCACGTGGAAACCTCTTCTGGGTATTACTGCTATTATTTGTGAGGTGATTATTGTGGCGGAGCGCAAGAACAAGTTCGTCGAGATGGGCTTCGACGACCTGTGGTCCCTCATCTCAGCCCTCTTCTCGAAGCCCGTGGAGCTCTCCTCGCCGACCGGGAGGTCCAAGTTCGTCGCTTGGGTCGACGGCGACGTCGTCTTCGTCAAGTTGG
Source organism: uncultured Nitrososphaerota archaeon (assembly GCA_964562935.1). GTDB lineage: Archaea > Thermoproteota > Methanomethylicia > Nezhaarchaeales > WYZ-LMO8 > WYZ-LMO8. The sequence continues at coordinate 1,721 of CAZLVJ010000017.1, read as the reverse complement.
GGTCCAGCGGTAGCGTGCGGGTTATAACAAAGAAGGTCTTGGAGAAGTGCTGGAGGACCGCCGCCGACGTGGCCAGCAAAGGCGAGGATCCATTTCAGCCGGCGTGGTACTACAAGACCACCAACGGCACCTACATAGCCAGGATCTTCAGGTACGTGGTCGAAGGGGACTGACTATCACGCCTCTCTCCACTTGACTTTGAGGGAGGAGAGCAACGGTAGGGTCGTGGCGTAGGCGATCAGCGACGCCATGGAGGCCGCGAACGCCGTCGCCTCGACTTCGACAAGGCCTGCCACGTAGTGGAGTATCATGGCCGCTGCCCCGGTTGGAACTAGCGCGCCGATCCACTGAAACCCCTGCGGGAGCACCGTGGCTGGGTAGTATATCGGCGGCAGTAGGCTAAGCACCATGGATAGGATCGAGGCCATGGGCCACACGTGCCTCAGGCTCTTGAAGAACGACGAGATCGCAAAGCCCATCATGGACGACGATATCCAAACCGCGATCGTGCATGCCGCTAAGGCCAGTGCGAACTCGAAGGTCATGAGGCCCGCAAGCGAGGCAAGCGCTACGAAGAGGGCGAGCCCTGGGCTGGCGAATACGAGCATGGACAGCGAGAGCCCCATCACGTAGCTCACCGGCCTTATCGGGGTCGCCACTAGGAGGTCTTGGTACTTCACGTAGATCCTGAACCACGCCGCGTCGCCGAGTATCGATATGCCGTTGCTCGTGGCCACCATTATTATTCCGCCTATCAAGGCCATCTTCATCATCGTCACGTCCCCGTGGATTCGGAAGAAGAACAGCAGAGCCAGGGGCATCAGTAGGTAGGAGACGACCCAGAGCGGGGCCCTCTTGAGCACCAAGAATCCGTTGACCCAAGCTATCGTGAGCGACGCCACCACTTGCCTCCTAATCCCCCTCCTCAATCCTCTCACCCGTCAGCTTAATGAACAGGTCCTCGAGGCTTGTGGGCTTCACTAAGGACTCGTAGCCCTTGGCCATGGCCTTCTTCAACACCTCGTCGACCTCGCCCTCGTCTACGTAAAAGACCGTGACTCCCCCGAGCCTCAGAGCCTCGTAGCCCTCCACCTCTAGGTCTCCGTAGACCTCGACCTTGAAATCGTGGCCGACCGCCCTCCGGCCCTCCTCCACGGTGCCGGAGAACAGCGCTCGGCCCTCGTGCACTATCACGACCTCGTCGGCCAAGCTCTCGGCCTCGTCCATGTAATGCGTCGTCAAGAGCATGGTCCCGCCAGCCCTCTTGACCTCCTTGAGCGCCCCCCAGACACTCCTCCTAGCGAGAGGGTCGAGCCCTACCGTGGGCTCGTCTAGGAACAGGACCTCCGCCCCCGAGGCCAGGACGGCCGCGACCAAGACCCTCTTCTTGAGCCCGCCCGAGAGCTCGCCTATCGTCCTCTTAGCGTGAGGCTCGAGCTCCAGGAGGGCTAAGTGCTCTCGCGTCAGCTTCTTGGCCTCGCTCCTTCCGTAGCCCCTGATGAGCAGGTAGGAGTAGACGAACTCGAAGGGCGTGAGAATGTCGAAGGGGAAGCCCTCTTGGGGCACCATTGCTATGAGTTCCCTCACGCCCCAGGGGTCTGTGACGACGTCGAGCCCCAGAACCTCGACGGTCCCCTGGGTCGGCAAGAGCTGCGTAGAGGCAATCCTCACCCAAGTGGTCTTGCCAGCGCCGTTCCTGCCCAAGAGGGCCACGAGCCTGC
>CAZLVJ010000016.1:0-16699 GCA_964562935.1 uncultured Nitrososphaerota archaeon | reverse complement strand
GGCGGCCGCCTCGTAAGCGGCAGGTCGCGGGTTCGAATCCCGCCCGGGGCTCCAAACAAATCTCCATGACGGCCAATACCATCTGGACATGGCCGGCCCTCATAGATTATTAGGATGTTAAGCTAGGCATAACCCGCAACACGCTTTTAAGCCTCTTTGGCTTGAGGGGTTTCTACGGCTAGACCGTGCAAGATCGATGAAATAAAGATCGAAGAGAAGAAGAGGTTTAAGGTCGAAGGTAAAGAGATCCTAATGATAAGGCTTGAGGACGTTTTTACGCCGTTGAGAACAGATGTCCTCACGCTGGTTGTCGGACGTCCTTCTACGGAGAGTTGAGGGAGGGCAAGAGAATAGTGTGCACCTGTCATGGAGCAGTCTTTGACTTGGGTAGCGGAGGGGCCATCGAGGGCCCAGCCCAGAGCCCATCGAAGGTGTACTCCGTCAAAGTCGTAAACGGCGAGCTCCACGTCGAGTTATAGTTGTCATGCTCTCAACTGCGTGTACTAGGTGCTAGATTTGAAGTGCTCCCATCCTCTTGCCTCGATCTTCCTCTCGCTTCCGTCGACTTCGAGCCTGAGCTTTTTGTCGGACGTGACCACGCCCATGATGTGGACCCTCTTGGCCAAGCTCTTGGGCAATCTGTCAAGGTCATCTCTCCTCAACGTGAAAACCAACGCGTACTCCTCTCCTCCGTAGAGCGCTAGCTCATAAGGGTCTAAGCCATACTTTTCGGCGTAGCGCCGCACTTCAATCGGGATGGGTACGCTCTTTATCCTCATTCCCACGCCGTTCAAGGAGCACAGGGTGTGCAACGTCCAAGCAAGCCCGTCGCTGCTGTCCATGGAGGAGGTCACGACGCCGAGTCGAGATAGTCTCAGCCCCTCCTCTAAGTAGGCCCTTGGATAGTAGACAGCCCTCAACGCCCTCCTCTCCACCATTCTGTCCGGCGCCTTGAGACCCTTGAGGAGCATCAAGTACGCGACGCTGGTCAACCCGAACTCTCCAATGCATGCCACGACGTCTCCCTCCCTCGCTCCCCTCCTCTTCATCAACACCCCCTCTTTGGCCAGCCCGATTATCGTGCCGCAGAGCGTGAGCTCCCCGGCCTCGCTGACGTCTCCTCCCCAGATGTAGAGGCCGTACTTCAAAGATGCGTCCCTCCAGCCCCTCGCTATCTCCTCGACGTACTCGACGTCGACTTCCTTGGGCACACCTAGCGCGAATAGCATCCCAAGTGGTCTTACGCCTTTCGAGGCGAAGTCGCTGACGTTCATGACCACCGACTTAAATCCGATGCTATGGGGACTCATTCCCGGCAAGACGTCCGTGCTCTCCACGAGAGCGTTCGTGTGCGCTACGAGGACCCAGCCTCTCCCGATTCTCTTGGCGACTACATCGTCGTTGAAGCCCATGATCTCCTCTTCGTCTCTCGCCAGCACCCCCCAGATCCTATTGATGACCTCCCACTCGCCGACGTCTTTAACTTTCACAGGACCTCCTCTGCCTTTATTAGAGCACGGCCCCATCCTTTTTAATTTAAGGAGCTATGCCGCCTAAGGTGTGCATAATCGACGGCTACGACGACGAGCCCAGCGGCTTGGGCGTTCCCCCTTACCTCGACATATACGCTAGGTATACGGCTGGGGCCGTGTGGCTCGCGAAGCCCTACGCTGAGATATTGTACCTGACGGTCGATCAGCTGAGAAGTGACGTCGATCGCTACTTAAAGGAGCTCTCAAAATTTGATTGCGTGATCTTCACCGCTGGGGTGGCCGTTCCCGGAAGGTACTTGGGAGGAACGCCGATTAAGCTGAGCGAGCTAAAGACTTGGTCCCGCCTCCTAATAGAGCCCGTGAAGGTCCTTATAGGGCCTGTCGCGTCCTTCGGCTTCGGCGTCGAGGGGGGCCGAACGGCCATCATACCCAAGGAGGTGCGCAGAGACTTCGACTACATGTTCCACGTGGCTTTTGAGAGGTACGTGTACGAGCTCGCTTTAAATGACTTCAAACGCGACCTCCAATTGCCTGTTTTCGAGAGGGACCCCTCATTTGTAGCTAAGGTGGCCGTGCGCGGAGCCAACATAGTCACTCAGCACCCGAACTACGGTTTCAACCTAATATGCGAGATAGAGACCTATTGGGGCTGCCCTCGCTACGTTGTTGGGGGATGCTCCTTCTGCGTAGAGCCCCTCTACGGTGAGCCGAGGTTCAGGGCTGTGGAGGACGTCGTCGAGGAAGTCGAAGCGCTATACCAAGCTGGGGTCAGGCACATAAGGCTGGGTAGACAACCAGACCTCTTCACATATCAGTCTAGGGAGGTCGGCGAGAGGGAGTTCCCGAAGCCGAACGTCGAAGCCATAGAGAGGCTCTTCAGGGGCATAAGGGCCGTAGCGCCAGACCTTGAGACCTTACACATAGACAACGTCAATCCTGGTACGGTTTACCACCACAAGGAGGAGTCCCTCGAGATATGCAAGATAATTGTCGAGCACCACACCCCAGGCGACGTGGCCGCCTTTGGCATAGAGTCAGCAGATCCAAAGGTCATAAAACTGAACAATTTGAAGGTCTACCCTGAAGAGGCCCTCGAGGCAATACGCATAGTCAATAGCGTAGGAGCTCAGAGGGGCTACAACGGCTTGCCGCACCTTCTACCAGGCGTCAACTTCGTCTATGGGCTCAAGGGAGAGACCGAGGAGACTTACCAAGCCAATTTAGACTTCATGAAGAGGGTCTTGGAAGAAGGCTTGATGGTCAGAAGGATAAACATAAGGCAAGTGATGGCCTTCCCCAATACACCTATGTGGGAGGTCGGGAACGCCGTGATCAGGAAGAACAAGAGGCTCTTCAAGGTGTACAAGAGGAGGATGAGGCTAGAAGTCGATTTACCTATGCTCAAGAGAGTGGTCCCGACGTGGACCAAGCTGAGAGGTTGCTACGTCGAGAAAAGAGGTGGGGGCGGAACTTACGCTAGACAAGCGGGCTCGTATCCCATATTAGTGTACCTCCCCTACCCGCGCGCCGTTAGGGAGAGGATCGACGTAGTCGTCTTAAAGCACGGGTTTAGATCGGTCGTAGGGGTAGAGTCCCCAATAAACATCAATAAGGCGCATCGCAAGTTGCTTCAAAGCATTCCAGGGCTGTCAAAGACCGTAGCTCTACACATCTTAAAGAGAAGGCCTTTCAATAGCGTTGATGAAGTTAAGGAACTAATACCAAGAGATTTAATTGAAAAGTTGGAAATAGAGGTCTGAAGATCTTCACCTTAAAGAGTCCTAAACAAAATACATAGTTCATTTAAAAATCCCTTAAAGAGATACATCCCCCCTCATAAACTCTCAAGCGCCAGCCTTTGCGAATAGAGGAGTATTTAATGTTGGTCTCGAGGTCCACTTGGCTTTACGACATCGCTTTACCACATCAACCGATGGAGGGAGATTCGCGAAATATTTAAAGGCTATAGGGCCCCAAAACCGAATGTATATTGCGTAAAGGGGGCTGAGATGGGAATTGAGAATGGGGGAGTTAAGGACGGAGCTGGGAAGGCACGTAATACTCGAACTGTATGGTTGCTCCCCCACGCTACTAGACGATGAGGCCTTCATAAAGAATGTGTTGGCTGAGGCAGTGAGGAGGGCCAACGGCAACATATGCGGAGTATTCTTCCACAAGTTCAACCCTCAGGGCGTGACGGGCGTGGTCCTGATATCGGAGTCCCACGTCACCATTCATACATGGCCCGAGTACGGCTACGCGGCCGTAGACGTCTTTACTTGCGGCGAGCGCATGGATCCTTGGAAGGCGTGCGAGCACATAGTCGAGAACTTTAAGCCCTCGAGCGTCAACGTCCTCGAAATTAAGAGAGGCTTGCTCGCCCAGGGCGATAGAAGCTAAGGTGGTAGAAGACGTTCAACTGGAGATGGCTTGCTGAGCATCAAACAGAGTCTACAATAGTAGTGCATAAAGTGAAGAGGATCCTATACAGCGGCAGGTCAAAGTATCAAGAAATAGATGTAGTTGAAACTCAAGACTTTGGCTTGTGCTTGGTCTTGGACGGTAAGGTGCAATCCTCACTCGTCGACGAGTTTATATATCATGAGGCCCTCGTCCACCCCGCCATGGTCACTCACCCCTGCCCCGAGAAGGTCTTGGTAATAGGCGGGGGAGAGGGGGGTACTGTTCGGGAGGTCTTAAAGCACAATATCGTTAAGGACGTCGTGATGGTCGATATAGATGAGGAGGTAATCCGCGTTTCCAAGACCTTCATGCCCCAGCTCAGCGCTGGGGCTTTTGAAGATAAGAGGTTAAAGTTAGTAATAGACGACGGGCGGGCCTATTTAAAGAAGACTAATGAGCGATACGATGTGATATTAATCGACGTGACCGACCCGTTGCCAGAAGGCCCTTCATATCTCTTATACACTAAGCAATTCTATGAGCTAGTTAAGGAGCGGCTCAAGCCCGATGGATTAATGGCAACTCAGGCGACGTCGGTCTTCTACAGCAGGAAGTCCTACACCCTCATATACAACACCCTAAGGCAAGTCTTCCCCGTGGTTAGGGCCTACAGCGCATGGATCCCGTCCTACGTCTCGGCGTGGGGCTTCGTGCTTGCTTCGCTGAAGCACGATCCCCTCAGCTTGAGCAATGAAGAGGTTGAGAGGAGGTTGTCCGAGAGAGGGGTGTCAAACCTTAAGTTCTATTGCCCTGATTACCACAGACCGCTCTTCACGTTGCCGCTTTACTTGAGGAAAGCCTTGGAGGAGGAGAGGGAGGTAGCGACCGACGAAATGCCGACGTTCATGCCTGCTTAAGCGTGATTCGGCGTGAGCGAGGAGCGTAGAGAGATCTACAGAGAGGGTGTAGTGATCGACGTCCAGAGGACTCCAAACGGGTATGCCATAGGCTTAAAAGACGGCTTCGTAGTCGAGTACTTCTTTTCGGACAAGCCCATTGAGAAGGGCAAGAGAGTTAAGGTGTACTGCATATACGGCAAGAAGTATTCAAAATCTCGCTTTGAGATGGTCGTTGAGTCTTAAACTCTGGGCTAGCTCTGAGTTCTGTAGGTATTTGCGTTTTTGCCAAAGCATTTTATCAAGAAGTCCTTCACGTAGTGTTGTACACTCTTGGCCTTTAATAATAAGCGTAGCGTCGTAGCGCTTACTTGGCTTTTGTGAGAGCCTCGAAATCCGCTTAGTAATTCATTTAAAACGCTCAAGCGTTAAAGGATGAGCTGTTTCTCAACGGTTCGACGTACTCTACTAGAACTCTGAGCCCTCGCTAGGCCTTTTTGCTCGACAGGGGGGCGGCTGGCAAGGAGGACATCGCATGTTGGTTGCTGGACTACCGCACTAACGCAGTTACGGAGAGGTCTCTGAGGTTTGCTAGACGCTTGTTGAAGGGTTTGAATAGTGAAATGAGTGAGAGGATAAAGACAGGGTTGCTCGCGGCGAGACCTGCTTAACCGCGACTATCTTGTCGTAGGGGACTCCGAGCTCCTTTACTATCGCCTCTACAGTGGCTACATCGGGGCCCCAGCTCAAGGGGACTCTCGTAGACGAGGAAGGAGTCGGCGTGTGCGACTGAGAACCCCGGGTACTTCTTCAACACCCCTTGCGCCTTCTTCAATATCCCCCTTAGTACTCTCGTCGAGCTTAGGCACTTGTTGTTTAAGCGGATCGCGAGGACCCTTACCACGTTCCCTCACTTTCAAGAGGCCGCCCTTGCAATAAAAAGTCGCGCTTAGAAGGCCTATGTATGTACATGCTTAATTCACGCAAACGATGCTATTTGTGAACTCTAACTCATGCGTGAACCGCTCTATGAGCTCAGGCCACGTCCTCGTGAACTCAGGGCCGTGCAGTTAGGGATGCGAGGGAGCTATTCAACTGAGGACAAGGCGATTGAGGTGCTGGACCTGCTCAGGTAGTGGCTTAAAAGAGTTGCGGAAGGAGGGTGACGGGCCCGGGGGGATTTGAACCCCCGACCGTCAGCTTAGAAGGCTTGCGGCAACCTCGGCGGTTGATGCCGCGCTATCCAGGCTGCGCCACGGGCCCATAACGCTAACCTTAGTTGGACAGGCCTCCCCTTTAAGCTTAAATTCACCCTTCAGCGGTACTTACTCTTCATCTCTTCGATCTTATCTTTCGCTCCCTTCAAGTCCTCGACGAAGCCTTGCGCTATCTCCCTCCTTCCTCCTGCCCTCCCCTTCCCCCCTTGCGCCACTTCGAGTGCTAAGCGATTTGCTTCTAAACCCGCGTCTATGGCCTCCGGGCCGCAGGCTACGACGAGCAAAGTCCTGCCGTCTTGCTTGGACAGCAGTATGAGCGCTACGTCTCTGATCTTCTTCAGGGCCCTCTCCGCCAACGCTATCATGCTATCGTAATCCGCTTTGTCGAGCTCTACGTCTATCACCTTTTCTCCTCTCCCCCTCCTCTCAAAGATCGTGGGCAAGATCATTTCGGCGATCTTGCCCTTCAGAACCTCCGATTCTTTCCTCAACTGCTTGAGCTCAGTCTTCACCTTGCTCGCGACCGTCGACACTTGCTCGACGGGGCATTCCAGGACTTGCGCTACGTTGCGCAGGTCTTCCTCTAGCTCTCTCACGTACTCAAGGGCCGCTTTCCCGGCCTTGTACTCGAACCTAAGGACACCATCCTGAATTCTGTCCACCTTAGTTATCTTGATTAGCCCCACCTCCCCCGTACTTGTCACGTGGGTTCCGCCACACGCTTGAACGTTCCATCCCTCGACGTTCACGACTCTAATGTATCTTCCGGGAACGACCCCTCCTTGGTATATCTCAAATCCGTACTCCCTCTCAGCCCTCTCCCTCTCGATGAACGACACCTTGACCGGCAGGTTCTTAAGGACTATGTCGTTTGCTAGATCCTCTATGACCTTTAACTGTTGCAGGTCTGGGTGCTTGTAGTGGGTGACATCGAGGTGCGCACGGTCGGGCCACTTCTGGGCCCCGGCTTGCCATACGTGCTCACCCAAGACCCTCCGCACGGCTTCAAGCAAGATATGCGTGGCCGTGTGATGCCTCATGAGGCCAAGTCTCCTCTCTGCATCTATCTCGCACTTCACCACGGCGCCTTCAGGCACTTCTCCTGCGATCACGTGTACCACTACGTCTCCGACCTTGATGACGTCGAGCACCTCTAACTTGGAGCCTCCAAATACGAGGAAGCCCCTATCGGCCTCCTGTCCTCCCCCTCGAGGGTAAAAGCAGGTTTGATCTAGCACGACGAAGCCCTTGCCGCTCCTCAAGACCCTGCCCTCGCATGAGAACACGTACTGATCCTCGTAGTAGAGGAGCCTGGTTGGCGGGAGGCCTGAGACATCGTAGTGGACTTGCTCCTCGACTGACTTGGCCGACTGATGCAACTTAGCCACGAGGCCGTAGAAGTTGTCGGGAACTTTGACTACGACGCCGAGCCTCTCAGCCTCATCCTTGACTACTTCTGGCGGTAGCCCGTGAGAGTCGTAGAGCTGTAGGAGTACTTCGATCGGAACGGCCTCGCCCTTTAACCCCTTAATCACTCTGGCGACTAAGCTTCTGCCGCGATTGATGGACGCTCTGTACTTGTCCTCCTCAATTTCTAAGATCTCCATCATGGTCTTTTTCATCTTGTTGAGCTTGGGGAAATCGTAGCCCCATATCTTGGTCTGCTCGTCGACTAACTCCCTCAAGTACCCTTCTTCGAGGCGCAAGAAGTCACATAGCCGAAGAGCCCTCCTTATTACTAGGCGAGCCAAGTAACCTTCTCCGACGTTTGAGGGCACGACGCCATCGGCCAACATGAACGCCAAGCACTTGGTGTGATCTAGGAGAGCGAAGACCCTTTCGAGCGGCGCGACCTCTGCTTCGAGCTTTTGGAGCGGTATCTTCGTGACCGCAGAGAGCTCCCTCCTTAGCTCATCGACGGCCCTCCCCCTCTCTACCCTCATTAGGGCTGACGCTTTGGCCACCCTAGCTAAGAGCTCGTCGTCTGGAGGGGTCACCCCTGCGTCGCGGCACACCGCATCTATTAATCGCCCGTAGATCGCGTGGAACGCGGTTGGCTTGCCGCTCAAGAGCCAAGCAAAGCGCTCTATTCCGTAGCCAGTGTCCACTATCCTCATGTTCATTGGGATGTACTCCTCCCCCCTGACCTTGAAGCACATGAAGACCAGCGTGGCCAGCTCTAAGCCGTCGACGCACACCTCGACGTCGGGGCCGGCGTTCCCTCCGCCGACCCAGAAGTCCTCTTTGTACGTTATCGCCCTCTCGTCTATTCCTATCTCTTCCGTCAAGAACTCGTGGCAGAGCTTAACCGTCTCCTCCTTCCAGTAGACCTCTTTATCGGGGTAGTTGAAGGCATGGTGCCCGCCCATTTCGAATATCGTCAGATGTCTGCCAGCGGTCAAGCCCACATTGTCTATGTCCACTAATCTAATGCAGGGCTGTGATATAACTAAGGGGTTCGCGGGCGGTGGCACGACGCCGTCGGTAACGAATGGCTGGAAGACGGCTATGCTCGCTATGGTCAAGTATATGTCCTCGCGCCACCTCGCCACGACTGGGTAGGGCTTTATGACCTCGTGTCCCTTGCCCTTGAAGAAGTCTAGGAACATTCTTCTAACGCTGGGCACATCGACGTTGGGCTTAAGCCTCCTGCCTATGAACGTGTAATCCTGACAAGGAGCGTCACCGCACGTCTCTCTATCTCGATCAAGCGTCCAGTAAGCCGAGCCGCAGACCTTGCACTTCTTCCTCACGAAGCCATTGTTGACAAAGAACTTTAGCTTGTACTCTTCCTCTGAGACTATCATTGTTTCAGCCCTTAATAGTGTCGTATTGTGGAAGCGTTAAGAGCCCTATAAAAAATTGCGAGGCTAACCAAATAGCGAAGCCAACCCTTCGGCTATAGTCTCTTCCGACACCTCTTCCTTCTTCTCTTCCTTCTTCTCTTCCTTCCTCTCCTCGGCTGGTGTCGGAGGAGCCGTGGTGGGTTGTGGCGTTATGGCTGGAGCCACGGCCGGGAGGACGGCCCCTTTGATCGCTTCATCTATGTTGACTTCCTTTAGAGCGGCACATAGCGCCTTGACCTTTATCTCGTCTACTTCTATGCCCGCCGCTTGTAATATCGACTTTATTGCTTCCTCAGTTATGCTCTTGCCGGCTTGGTGGAGCAGCAAAGCGGCATAGACGTATTCCAATCTTACGATACCCCCTCGTTGTTGACTGACTAGCTCTCACTCAAGCATTTATAAATTTTTATCCAACACATCAAAGCCTTAACAAGCCCCTCAATGCAACTGCTTGTGCATGGGCCTTCGCGATGATGTAGCCTACGACCTCGCGGGTTGGATAGCACGCATTAACCGCTAGGTTCCTGGCCTCTGCGAATGCTTTGGCTATTATGTATGGCGCGCTCTCAGGCGTCACGAATACAACATTAATCGCTAACGAGAGAGCTCTGGTAAATGCGTCCGCGATCTTCTTCTTGTAGTCCTCCGCGTCTATTTTTAAGTCCTCGGGCCTAAAGAGCGCTCCCTCGTAGAAGGCGACTTTGATCTTTAGGCCCGCCTCCATAGGCTCGATGCCGAGTTTCCCTAGCAATTCGGCTATCTCGGCTGATATGGCCTCGCCTGCCTTGACCACGACGGTGTCCTTGGTCACGTAAATGGATCCTTCTTCCACTTTAACCGGAACCTTAAACTTCTTGAACAGGCTTAGGGTAGGCCCGGCCGGAATGCCCGTATTGCCTGCGGGAACGACCACGTCCTTAACAGCTACATCGCCAGGCCTAGCCTTAGCTGGGACCTTGCTCTTCTCTAGTAGGGCGTAGACCTCAAAGGGGCTCATATTCGACGCCACGATGGCCAGTTGGCCAGTTAAAAAGTCTTTCAATGAGCGGAGGTCCATGCCCTTTAGCTCCTTTAGCTCCTCAATAGCTTTTCTTATGATGCTATTTTTAGCAACCTTTATCTGAACGCTCTCTCGTAAGGCTTTTCTTAACCTCTGAAACTGTAGCGCACGCAGGCCACTGATGTCGGCCAGAGCTATGGTCTTGTGCGAGCTCAAGACTTCTATGAGCTCTTCTATGAGCTCTCTCTTCCTCTCTTTTGGCTTTACCTCCTTCAACGCCAGTGCAGGCATTCAAACCAACCTCCACGGGCGCGAGCTAAGGGACCTCAACGGGCGACCCCATGGTTAACTTGACGTAGACGCTCTTTATCCTAGCCGGGTGCTTTATCTTCTCCTTTAAGAAGTCGAGGACTACCTTGGCGTTTTCCGCTACCTTCTCGTCCTCCATGTCCTCGACGCCTATCTTGCACTGCACAACGGGGTTGTTCCTTATTTTCAACCTGATGGAGTTTCTCAACCTGCTTATCAGTGCGGCTAAGTCGGTCCCTAGAGTTATAGGTGACGGCATTTTACCCCTCGGCCCTAAGAATGGACCCAAAGCCCTACCGATTACGGGCATCAAGTCCGCTTGGGCTAAGAAGAAGTCATAGGTCTTTGCGAGCTTTTTAGCATACTTCTTGTCGGCCTGACATTTTTGCACCTCTGCTTTTCCCAATACGAGGTCCGCCTTGACATCTTTGGCCTTCAGAGCTAGGTCTCCTTCGGCTATGACGCACACCTTGGCCTCTTTGCCGACCATAGGGTTCGGCAGAGTCAGTACCTCGTTTATCCTACTGGATGGATCCTTGAGGTTAAGACCCTCAAAGGCCACGATGAGCTCAAACGTTTGCCTGAAGTTCCTCTTCTTGGCCTTCTGCCTAGCCTCTCTAATGGCCTTGACAAGGTCGTTCAGGGATACGCTCATTGCCACTCAGCCTCGTACTTAGCAAATATGTGATCGTATATCCCCGCATCGATCTCCCTCTGGACCTCTTTGGGGCTCTTGTTCTCAACCGTTATTCCCAAGCTGAGGCAAGTGCCTAGGATTTCTTTAGTAGCAGCTTTTAGGGTTTTTGCTAAGAGGTCGGGCCTTTTCATCAAGGCTATCTTTATTACTTGTTCAAGGCTTAGGTTGCCTATTTTCTGCTTAGCGGGCGAGGAAGACCCTTTCTCCGCCCTCAGCTCCCTCAACAACAGAGCGGCCGTGGTCGGTATTCCTACCTTTACTTCGAAATCCTTAGTCTCAGGATCGTAAATCACCTCTACCGGAACCCTCATCCCCGCGAACTCCTTCGTGAGCTCGTTGATCTTATTGACAACTGCCATGACGTTCAGGCCTGTGGGGCCTAGGGCTGGCCCTATGGGCGGGCCTGCGGTCGCCCTTCCCCCTTCTACCACGAATCTGACGGACTTCTTCTGCGCCACACATATCACCTCTTAGCTTTCTCGACGACCCTCACGTAATCTCCATGTATCGTTATCGGTAGGGGGTAGCTGGTCTCGTGGAGCTCTAAGGTTATCTCCTCTTTACTCTTATCAACCCTTGTCACAGTCCCCTTGAGGCCCTTTAAGGGCCCTGCTATTATCTCGACCACGTCACCCAAATCTATACCTTCGATAGATGGCTTGGGCACTAAGAAGTTCTCGAGCTCGTCAAAGCTGACCTTTCTAGCGACGACGCCCCTCACGTGCTTGATGCCATAAAAGACCTTGTCTATGACCTCTGGCCTGTCGGTCTCGACTACTATGTAGCCCCTCATTCCCTCGATTATCGCAATGGACTTTATCGGCGCGTTGAGTTGCTTTATCCTCTCCTCAACTATCAGAGCTACGTTCCTCTCTTGACCTATTGTTGTCCTGACGAGGTAGAAGCTAGCCCTTTCCTTCGACATGTCCCTCCACCACATCAGTGGACGAAGAACACGAAAAAGAGGTAAAGTATTATGAAGCCGTAGATACCTAACACTATGAGCCCCAAGCTACAAACCTTCAACATTAAAGTGAACTCCTCACTCTCAGGCTTGCGAGCTACCTTCAATATCCTCACTATCTCTTGAATAGGCCCTTCAAGCGATCGCTTCACCTTCTCAATCCACTTCCTCATAAGTAAGCTAGGACCCCTAACCTCAAAGTTGTCCTCACTAGCTGAGACCCCTCTATTATAGCTTTTCCCTTTACCCCCCTTCAAGGCCCCTCAAATTTTTCTAATGCTAAGCCCCTCCTCGTCGCATACCCTTAAGACCATTTGTCTCTCATCAGATTTAAGGCCCTTCCAATCTATTAACGCAACGCTAGGCCTAATCACGCTCCTCTCTATGGCTAGCTTGAGTTCTCGGACGCTCACCTTCGGGAAAGCATATTTTGGGACTATGTGTGAGATCGCCAGCTCCTTGCTCAAGACTATCTTGCTGAACTGCGGCGCATAGTGGGGACCTCCAAAACCTACTGCCACAGCTCCCTCCTCGGGGGCGTCTAATGCCTCTGCTATCGCTCGAGCAACGACCTTGGCGGCCTTATCGTTGCACCACTCCCTATGCGTGCTGCCCAGCTCCACAAACATGGCGGGGGTGTGCTCGAGGTAGGGACCGTGGTGCGTAACCTCTAAGCCGCACCGCCACTCTGAGAAGCCCTCCTCTCCTCGGATCTTGTCGAGTGCCCTCACGACCTTTGCCAAGTGAGTTGGCATCGCTATGCACACGCTTCTAGGCCTGCCGCCGTAGAGGGCTTCATCGGTCCAGTTTCCAGGCGTATGAGCAAGGAATGCAGGCATCCCTGACTCCGCCGCGTGGCGCGAGGCGAAAATGACCCCTCCGACCCTCAAGAAGCTCTCGAGGTCCTCGGCGTGGATCGTCTCTTTGTTTATCGTGACGAGCAGGACCCCGTCTAACTCGTAGACCTCCTCTCCCTGAACGCTCTCTCCCATTTTCTTGAAATCCATGAGCTTCAAGAGCTTGTCCTTAATGTTCATACTGGCGGGGTCCGTCTTCGAGCACACTATGGCTAAGCGACCCTCTAGCAAAGCCGCCACCTAAACCACGCTACGCAGAATTGCCCGGGCCATGTGGAGCTTGTTCTCCGACTGTTGCCAGACTATTGAGTGCTTCGGGTCGTCGATGACCTCATCCGTGACCTCTTCTCCTCGCTTGGCCGGGAGGCAGTGCATGAAGACGAAGTCCTCGGGCGCCTTGCTCACCAACTCTCTGTTCACCTGATACCTTGGAAGGAGCTTCTTCAGCCTCTGCTCTCTCTCTGCCTCAAAGCCCATGCTAACGAACACGTCCGTGTATATGACGTCGGCCTCTTTAACTGCCGCGATGGGGTCCTCCACTATTTCTATCTTCGAGCCGCTGATGTCGCAGTTCCTCATCGCGACCTCGAGCACCTCGCTCTTAGGCCTGAACTCGCGAGGACAGGCCACTACGACGTCGAGCCCCAGCTTGCTACAACAAATCAACAAGCTATGACATGTGTTGGCGCTTCCGTCGCCGATGAAGGCGACTTTTAGCCTCCTCCTCCTCTTTACCTCGAACATCGTGAACACGTCGGTCAGGGCCTGAGTCGGGTGGTGCAGGTCGCTGAGCCCGTTGATTACTGGGATGGTGCAGTGCTTGGCGAGCTCCTCGACCGTGTCGTGGGACCTGACCCTCGCCACCACGCAGTCGACCATCCTAGAGAAGACTTTGGCTGTGTCGGAGAGCGCCTCGCCGCGCGCTAATTGTAGCTCCGACGCCGAGGCGTAGAGTGGGTGGGCCCCCAAGCTCGTCGCCGCCATTTCGAAGGCCAGTCTCGTTCTGGTGGACGGCTTCTCGAAGAATAAAAGCACGCCCTTGCCCTCAAGGTCCCTCCTCCTCCTCTCCCCTCTCGCCCACTCTCTCTTCAGCTCGAAACACTCGTCGATAAGCGTCCATATCTCGTTGGAAGAGAGCTCCTGAAGTGTTAAGATGTCGCGCCCCTTCATGCTCATGACGGGCCACCGTTAGGGAGGGCACTAGAAAGTTTATCGGCCCAATGCTTAATAAGGGGTTCTGCTATATTCTTGCTGAATTGAGGTGTCAACCGTTGGTCGAGAGGCTTGAAGAGCTTAGGGACTTCCTCTACGGCTTATTGGAGGCAAGGGACAAGTTGAAGGACGCGTTCGCTCCGTCCCCCTTGCCATCGGAGCTCAAGTTCCCCGTCAAGGGCACTGTAGTGGTCAAGAGAGGCTTCGCGAAGATGCAGAAAGGAGGGGTCTGCATGGACGTCACCAACGTGGAGCAGGCGCAGATAGCCGAAGAAGCCGGCCACGTGACCATACCAGTCATGGCCAAGTGCAGGATAGGCCACTACATGGAGGCTAAGGTGCTCGAGCACATAGGGGTCGACATGATAGACGAGAGCGAGGTCTTGACGCCGGCCGATGAAAAGCACCACATAAACAAGTGGCTCTTTAGGACGCCCTTCGTCAATGGGGCCAGGAACTTGGGAGAGGCCCTGAGGAGGATATACGAAGGCGCTGCAATGATTAGGACCAAGGGAGAAGCAGGCACTGGCAACGTCTCCGAGGCCGTAAAGCACATGAAGCAGATCATGGGCGAGATAAGGGCCCTGAGGGCCATGAACGACGAGGAGTTGCTCGACGCTGCTAAGAACTACAACGTGCCCTACGAGCTGGTGAAGGAGACGGCTAGGCTCGGGAGGCTCCCCGTCGTCAACTTCGCCGCTGGCGGGATAGCGACGCCAGCCGACGCCGCGCTCATGATGCTCCTCGGAGCCGACGGAGTTTTTGTGGGCTCGGGCATATTCAAGTCCTCGGACCCAGAAGTCAGGGCCCAGGCGATAGTCTTAGCGACCTCCCACTGGGACGACCCCGAGATAGTCGTCGAAGCGTGCAGGATGGTGTCTGAGAAGAAGGCAATGATGGGCATAGACATCAAGACGCTAAAGCCGGAAGAGTTGCTCCAGGTCAGAGGCGAATGACGTGATCAAGCTGGGGGTAGTGGCGCTCCAGGGCGCGGTGTCTGAGCACGTCGAATCACTCAAAGCCGCTCTTTCCAAGCTGGACGTCGACGGAGCAGTCGAATTGGTCAAGAGGCCCGCGGAATTGGAGAGGGTCCAAGGCGTTGTAATACCAGGAGGGGAGAGCACGGTAATAGGCAGGGTGGCCGAGAGGACGGGGCTCCTCAAAGCCTTGAAGGAGAGGATAGAGGGGGGCTTGCCAGTCTTCGGCACGTGCGCTGGGGCCATCTTGCTGGCCAAGGAGGTGTACGACGCAAAGGTAGGAAGGGTCCAGCAACCCCTCATAGGGGTCATGGACATAAAGGTCGTGAGGAACTACTACGGAAGACAGAAGGAGTCCTTCGAGGTCGACTTAGAGATCCCAGCAATAGGCGACAGGCCGTTTCGCGGAGTCTTCATAAGGGCCCCCGCAATAGAGGCCGTGGGCAGCAAGGTGAAGGTCCTGGCGACCTATGAAGGCCTCCCGGTCCTCGTTCAACAAGACAAGATGCTGGCAACGACCTTCCATCCTGAGCTGACGGGCGACACGAGGATACACGAGTACTTCGTAAGGAACGTACTCAGCTGACGGCTCAGACTTCACTACGTTTTTAGTGCGAGCCTAGCAACCCTTTACTTCTAAGCATCCTTAGGGTTCTCCGTTGTTTCCCGCTTTAAGTCCGGGCGACGTCAGGTGAAGCTAAGACGTCGAGGGCTAGTCCGTTCTTGATAGCCTTCGTGCGTAGTACATCTTTCCCTCGTAGGTCAACTCCACAAGCTCGCCATCACGTAAGAGCTTTGCCACGGCCTCTTCTCGCATGCGGCGCGAGCTGTGGAGTTATTTGCATTGCGGCTTGCGTAGGTCCTTGCGCTGAATTTTTGATATGAGATTGTTGGGCCTGTATCCTTTGTGCGGCCGTCTGTGCTGGTCTTTGCTATTTAATCGGCATATATGGTTGCTCGCCTGGATGCGACTGGTTGTGCTATCAAGTCTGAAAAATTTTAAACGTTCGATTCACTCGTTTTTGAATAGGCGTCAGAGTATGAAGAAAAAGACAAGGGCTATTGTCGGGTTAATGGGTTTTTCAAGTTATCTTGTTGCAAGCTTGATGGCGAGCCTCCTTGGGGGAACCGAAGCCCCAATATCCATTGTTTTAGCCATCGGAGGGGGCTTGGGGTTCTTTGTAGCATGGTGGATTGCGAGCAGTCGATATCGAGATGCCGGTTAAGAGTAGTCGACTGCTAAGACTACCAGGTCTTTATTTCTGTTAGTGCTTCTTGACAGAACACCAAAAACGTTTGTCTCATCTCAGTAAAAAATCAAATAAGCAAGTAAGGCACGAACATTTTAGGAGGTTTTATTCGATAGGAGTCGAACTTCAATGGTTTGACCTCGGTTCAGTCAAGATTCTATATGAAGCCCTTAAGCCTAACGTTAAAACCATTGTAGCTGAACCAGGAATGTAAAGTCTTCTTGAACTTAGTGATGTAGGATCATGCCTTGCTCTCTTACTCTAGCCTCTGAACGAAATCGGTAAGACTGTCCCTGAAAGCTTTGGTCCCAGCAACCTTAAGCAAAGCCTTAGAACCCCCTCTCATCAACCTCGCAATAATCCAAGATTCCTAAGGTGAACAGTGGCCGTCAAATGAGACTTAGCCGTTAAATTATCAAACCAACGCCGCATGTCCGCATCCTGAAGCATATAAGCGTACTTAGCCTTCATATCTATCAATAATGATAGGTGAATATTCCATATTTAAGGTCGCTCAAAAATTAAGTGGACCGGGCGGGACTTGAACCCGCGACCTCCCGCTTGCAAAGCGGGCGATC
>CAZLVJ010000015.1:0-18506 GCA_964562935.1 uncultured Nitrososphaerota archaeon | reverse complement strand
ACGACCCCGTCTTCAGGGGTGAGAAGGATGAGTGCGAGTAAGAGGGACGAGCTCTTCGCGAAGCTCTTCAGCCCCGAGGGCAAGCCCTCGGCCCTAGAGGGCATAAAGGTCGTCGAGCTCTCCACATCCAACCTAGTTGGCTCGATGGTCGGGGGCCTGCTTAGGGAGCTGGGCGCCGACGTCATAAGGGTCGAGCCCCCAGAGGGGGACCCCTTGCGCGACGTCTCCCCCTACGGCGCTAGGCTCAAGGGCCTCGGGATACCTTACCTGATCGAGAACGCTGGCAAGAAGGTCGTCCGCCTAGACTTAGAACGCGAGGAGGATAGGGGGGAGCTTAGAAAGCTCCTGACGTCATGCGACGTCGTGATTGACGCCCTGAAGCCGGGACTCTTGGATTCTATGAACCTCGGGTACCGGAGCATCTCGAACGAGAACCCGAAGGTGATATATGTGGCGATATCGCCCTATGGGCACTTCTCGAAGAAGGCAGAGGAGATGTCCAACGTGCCCGACTCTGATTTAACGGCTCAGGCCTACAACGGTTATCCGTCGCTCATAGGGAACCCGAGCATAAGGCCAATACCGTTGCGTGCAGGCATATGGGCCGCTTGGGCCATGGCAGCCATATGCGCCGTGACCGGGGCCCTCATGGCCCTCTACGAGCGCTTGAAGAGCGGCAAGGGGCAGTTCGTGGACATCGCAACTCATGAGGCGCTGGCGGCAGTACACATATACCCAATAATTGCTGGCTTCCTCTTTGGCAGGCCTAGGCCTCAATATGGCTTCTTAGATTACTTGCTCTACCCGTTCGGCGTCTACAAGACCAAGGACGGGTACATTACCATAGCAACACCCTTCGACACCGACTTCAGGGCCCTCTTGAAATTGATTAAGAGGTGGGACCTAGAGCCCGACTGGAAGTACAGCATTGATAGAGTTACCGACGACGTAGATCGAATAGTCGAGCTGGACAGGGAGATACGAAGGGAGTTGATGAAGTACTCGAGCGACGATCTGATAAAGAAGTCCTTGAGCCGAGGGCTGATGCCAGAAGCCCTCAGGAGGCTTGTGGGCAGGCCGGTGATAGTGAAGTCCTATACGCTCAAGGAGGCCCTCGGCGAGAAGCACTGGTACGTAAGGCGATCAATATTAAGGGTCAAGGTAGATGACAAGGAGGTACTAGTACCCAACTCGCCCTTCAGAATGTCTGAGACGCCCGGCAGGATGCCCGTCGAGAGAATTTTCGCGCAAGAGGTCCTGACTAAAGAAGCCCTCGTGGCCATGACTTCAAGGAGGGGCGAAGAACGGATAAGTGATTCTTAGAGAGACCCTTGCCCGCTTCATAGCGAGCGGAGGACAGGAAGGACAGGAATAGCTTCGGGCCTTGCTCTTGAGTCTAGGCCATGGCTTTGGCCTCGCCCCTCTTTAAAACTTAAATCGTGCACACCCGTGCGCTTTACGCGAGAGCCTTGGATAATGCTGGGAGGACGCTCGCGCTACTGGTAGCCCTTAGCCTCGCCGGCGGCGCATTGAAGATCGCTGGCGGGGTGCTGGGCGGGTCGAAGTCGGTCTTCGTCGACGCCCTAACTTCAATAGCCAACTCCCTGGCCATAATATTCGTTTTGAGGTTCTTCAGGGCTGGCATGGAGCCACCCGACGGCGACCACCACTACGGCCACTACAGGCTGACGCTTGGCGGGCCGATATCCATGCTGATGCTGTACTCCTTCGTCGCCGGAGCAGTGGCCTTGGACTTGATGAATAGCGCGGGCAGGAGCTACGAGGTGGGTTACGAGGCCCCTCTCTTCGCGGCCGTCGCTGCGATGCCCTACGGCATAGCAGTGCTGATGGCGAGGTCGTACCCGCTCACGGCTGGCTACGCCAGCTTCACCGCCGTGGAGCTCATAGAGAGCGCCACGTCTATAACGTCCTCTGCGTGCGGGGCCTTGGTGAGCCACTTCGTAGACTACCTCGGGGCAGTGGCCCTGACGTCTTACCTATTCGTCAGGCTTGCGAAGAGCTTCAGAGAGGTCATAGCAGCTGTGAGCGACGTGGCCCCGAGGGAGGTCGTTGACAAGATAATCGAAAACGCGAACAAGCACGGATTGGAGGTCGACAGGCTAAGGGTTAGGAAGGTGCTGGGAAACGTATATCAAGGCGACATAGTTGTAAAGCTATCGCCCGACGCTCGACTCGAAGAGGCCCACAAAATAATCGACGTCGTAGAGAGGGAGCTGAAGGCTTGCGGGATAGACGTCTTGATACACGTAGAGCCCTCGGCGAAGAGCGTGAGGGGGCGAGGAAGAGGCCCTCAGAGGTTAGCTCAAGCGCGCCAGAGGCGTCGAGCTATTGAGTGAAGCTCAGCCATCACCGATTGAGCGTGAAGGAGAAAAGATGAAAGGAAGCGAGCCCCGTCATTGTTGCTTGGGCTTTAAGTAAATCTTCCCTCCTATTATGGCGTTGTTGGGTATCAGCACTGTGACCCCATCGGCCTTGAGGATCCTCGTGAACAGCGTCGCGACGTCGTCCACCACGCCGTCCTCGCCCGCTATGACCACGCCGTCGCCTACCTTAAAGGGCCTGGCTATCAGCAGGAAGAGCCCCGCTATGGCCTGTCCTAGGACTTGTTGCGAGGCAAAGCCAATCACTATGCCCAAGAAGCCCCCGAGGGCCACTCCCGCCGCCCCTCCGGCGACCCCTCCAGCTATCGCCGCGACCATGGCCCCTACGCCCACTATCCTAACGACGTTCCTCACGGCCGCTGCGGTGGGGTGGCCGTACTTGCCCACTGTTGACCAATAGAAGAACCTGGCCACGGCGCTTACTATGAGGTAGCCGAAGGCCAGTGCGAGGAGTATCTGCACGTAGACTTCGTAGTCCATTACCATGATCCCGTACATCGGCAAGACGCTGTGGATTACGTACTTCACCAAGGCTGAGATCACCACGTATATCACTATGTAAACCACAATTAGCGCTATTGACGTCGAGACCTCCTTCGCTATCCTCTTCAATTCCAACTGCCCTTGGGCTTGCGCCATGGGCCTTACACAAGTTCTTTCCTTTGCAAAAGCTTAAATACATTACGACCTCTCATCCTCAGAGGTCTTTGAGCGCTTGGCGGATCAGGTGCTTGCGATGTCGAGCGATATGTGGATCGCCGTCGCGGTTTTCGTGGCAGCCATAGCGCTCATAGCTTGGGGCAAGGTGCACAGGGCTTACGTGGGTTTGGCGTCGGCGGCCCTACTCATAGTCGTTGGCGTACTCCCTCTCGACAGGATCCTCGCATACTTAGACGTAAACGTCGTGGCCCTCTTGGTAGGGATGGCAGTGATAACGTATTACCTAGAGAGATCTGGATTCGCGGCTTGGATCGCAGAGAGGTTCTTGAGGCTCTTCGGCTTTAAGCCCATGAGGGCATTAGTGGCATTTGCCATCCTCGGCTCGCTCATCTCGGCCATCTTAGACAACGTCTCAACGACCCTCTTACTCGCGCCCATAGCTATTAAGCTAGCCGGAGCCTTAGGCGTGAGCCCCGTGCCCTACGTCATAGCCACGGCCCTAGGCTCTAACCTCGTGGGAGCGGCCTTAATGATCGGAGACCCACCCAGCATGATGGTCGCGTCGGCCCTAGACCTTAGCTTCACGGACTTCATAGTCTTCAACGGGAGGCCCAGCGTGTTCTTCTTCATAATGGCCGCGTGCCCAATAGCCGCGTTAACGCTCCTCTTCACAACTAAGAAGTACTTTAAGAGGGTGCGATCCTCGGCCAACCTAGGGCTCGTGACAGCGAAGGACGACGTCCTGCTCGTCGAGACGCTGACGATCTTCCTATTCGTCGTGGTGCTGTTGAGCATTAGGAACGCCTACAGGATCCCGCTGTGGGCACCTCCGCTGATGGGCGCTCTGATCCTCTTGGCCCTCAGGGCCCCGGCGGAGAAGTCGATGGAGGCCTTGGTCAGGGGGGTCGACTGGAAGACCATAATCTTCGTGTCCTCGATATTGTTGATGACCGGTGGGCTCGTCGAGACGGGCTTCATCGACCTCGTGGTGGCCAAGCTTTACGAGCTTTGCAGAGTCGACGTCGTCACGGCCTCTGTCGTCATCATATGGCTCTCGGTCCTCCTCTCGGCCTTCATAGACAACATACCATACTTCGCGGCCATGATACCCATGGTCGTGAGGCTGTCGGAGATCTCGGGAATGAACGTCTACACGCTCATGTGGGCCCTCCTAATAGGGGGGAGCCTTGGCGGGAACTGCACCTACATAGGGGCCTCGGCGAACGCAGTCGCCGTTGGTCTGCTGGAGAAGAGGGGCCATAGGGTCTCCCTCTTAGAGTTCATGAGGATGGGGGTGCCTCACACGATAGTCGCAGTGCTCGTCGGGGAGGCCCTCCACTACTTGGCCCTCATACACTTCGGTTAACAACGATTGCGCGAAGACGTGAGCGCGCTGACTCGCGACGCAGGGCCCGACCTCTGGGTCAAGTCAAGTACGGCGGCGTTTTGTCGGGCTCTTTTAAAAATGCGAATTTTCTAGGATCCCCCAGAAACTCCTCGTAAATGTTGGAGCCGAACAGCCTCTTACCGCTTCGCCTCACGACCTCGAAGTCTGGGCCGTAGCTCTCGTTCCTCACTAAGCCTTGCTCCGTGACGTAGACCAAGGCCCCCCTCTTCTCCACGAAGGGCCTGTAGTCCGACTCGAAGTCCCAGAACACCAAGTTGGACGTTATCAAGGCCTCCTGGCCGACGTTGACGGTCACGTGCCCGTAACCTGGGGGGATTAGGACTTGGTCCCCCTTCCTCGCCTCGACGACCACCAAGCGCCTGTAGTCCCTGCTCTGCATCAAGAACAGGGCCTCGCCCCTCACGACCTCGTAGACCTCGGGGTAGTCGCCTGGGTGGTAGTGACCGAGGGTCTTGTTGAACTCACCGTTAACCTTCTTGCTCGGGATGAGCGTGACGTCGTGCCTTATCCTGTGCCCCTCGAAGAGCCCCCTGTCCCTCCTCAAGAAGACCTCCCTGTACATGTAGTACATGTCCTCGTCGCCGTCGTCGGCCCTCCAAAGGACCGGAGCCATCTCCCTCTTCCTCCGAACCCTGGGCCTCACGACCTCGCCCTCTATGATTAAGTTGTAGCCCTCGTCTATCACTATTCCGAGGTAGTCGTCCAGCTTAATCACACGTTGACTATCGCGCCATAGACTTATATGCCTTATCTCAAAAGTCTCGCTACGTCGAGGGGGTTGCGGAGCTGTTGCCACTCGCTTTCCGGGGCTTTCGAGGGCGAGGGCCAGCGCAAAGTCATAAAGTTTATGGGCCCAAGACTTTGGGCCTATGGTCTAAAACTTCACCTCTAGGACTGGGAAGGGGGTCGGCGTCTGCATTAAAACCCACAAACCCCCATCTCATGAGAAATCTCTCGTAAAAATGCGAAGAAAAGGGGTTCGAATCAGGGGCTTTTTCACGGCTTACGCGCTTCTCATCTCGAGGCTTTCTCCTTGTCGGAGACAGTAGCTCCTGTCATTGGTATCTCGGGCAGCTTCTCGCGCATTCTCTGCTCAGCGATGGCCATTGCCTCTTCTAAGATCTTCTTGGCCTCCTCGGTGGCCTCCAGTGTTGGCGAGTGGCCAGTCAGCTCGCCCATGTCCGTGACCAAGCCGCCTAAGACGTCCGCTAGCTCGCCCAGCTCACGCTCCGCATCCGGAAGCATGCCGGCCAAGCCGCTCTTCACGGCCCTCACGACGCCCACGACAGGGGCCATTGCCACTACCAAGTCCCCCACGTCCCTTACGGTCTCCAGCCTAAGGAGCACCTTCTCGAGCGAGAGCTTGCTGAACAGTATTATCTTGCTCATCTTCCTCAACTCGGCCAGCTCGTTCGCGTACAGCGTCGCCCTGTCCACGTCGTGCTTGGCTAAAGCGTCCACGATTTTATTGAAGATGTTCTTGTCCCTCTCCATCAGCCTAATGCTGACTTGGTCGAGCCTGTCCACCTGCATCTTCAGCCTAGTCCTCGCTAAGTCTATCTTGTGCTTTAGGGGGGAGTCGGGGAAGATCGCCGACTTTATCTTAGAAGCCGTAGGCTCCCTCAGTTGCCTCTCCCACCTCTTGGCGAACTTCTCGACTTTAGACAAGGAGGCCTTCACCTTGAGCCTAAGGAAGTCGGCTCCTTAATAAAGACGCGTTAGAACATTCAATAGAAAGCCCTCGTAGCTCGAGCTCAGGGGGTTTAAAGTTTCGACTTCATCACAACGTCCAAGCTCGTGACCTCTCGATCGTAGAACCTGTGGTCACACCACCGAGCAGACTAAAGGCTGGCAACACTCCCCCGAGGTTAAGGACTTCTTACGGGAAGAGCGCTTAGTAGGTCTGCGCGCCTTGCGTCGCGCGCGCTAAGAGAAGACGTTAATAAGCTTTCTCGCCCTCGAGGCGAGACCCTTGGCCGAGCGACTTTTTATGAGGACAGCTGAGACGATTGCGGTTAGGGCCAGCACGGCCACGATCGCCACGACGTACCAGACCTCCGATCGAGTTGCTACGACCTCTTCGACTTGGGGGGCCGTAGCCGTTGTCTCCTCAATTCCAGCTATTTGCTGAAAGAGCCTCATGACCTTCTCAAGTGTCATGGGCTCGCCCAGTAACTCCTTGAACTCTCCCTCGCTCATCAACATGAATATTTGAGTAGCGTTGATGGATCGATGCAAGTTGAGTATCTCCTCGACCACCTCTCCCTCGACCGCGGTCTCCCTGCTGTAACCCTCAAACACGAAGGGGCTTCCGAGCAACGAGAGGGCCAGGAGATCTAGGGATATCCACCCATCGCCGGGGACGTAGGCCATGACGAACGCGTGGGGCCCGCCGTTCACGTACTTGTACGTCACGTTCTCTATCGGTTGCGTCAAGTTAAAGCCTCGAATGTAGGTGTATCCGTCCACCATCACGGCTGGGATCCCGTAGGCGTTGAGTAGCTCTACGAGGATCCTCGACATGTCGTCGCAATCGCCTCGCCTCGCCTCGACTGCTTGCTCAATGGATCTAGGGATGCCGCTGGGATCGTACTCCATGTAGCAGAAGTAGACGAAGTAAGCAGCCGTGGCCGCTATCCCCAAGGGCCCTGCTCCGTCGACGCCCTGCCTGTAGGTCTCTCTAAACCACTTCTCGTACTCGGGCTTGACGCTCTCAATGACTTTGGGGTGGGGCTCTCTCAAGTACTCACGGACCTCCCCTGGGACCTCTGAAGAGCTGGGCTTGGGCGTGAACACCGGGTCTTTAAGAGCTTGCTCTATGAGTGTGAGCGCTTGGTTCATCGGCCTAGCGCGCACTTCGACGCGACACACGAAGAAGCCCACGTAGCCCTTCGTGGCATTGAAAGTAAAGGCCTTTACAGTTTCGTTGAAGTTCAGGTTGTAGCTCAAGAGGCTTGTGACTCCTTGCTTGAAGCCATCTCTGAGGGTCAAATTGGCTGGGGTCTCTAAAATTAAAGTCTCATTGGTCGACGAATCGTATACTACTATGCCGTTGAGGAAGTAGAGCGTGATGCTATTCACGTCGCGGTCCTCTGCCGCAGTGAGCACGTCTGCGAGAGGTGGGCGTAAAAGGAACGCCATTGCTAATAGGGCTAGGAGTTTGAGTAGCACGTCCCTCTTTATTGAGCTCATTGACTTCATGCTAGTACTAGGGTCCGTTGCTTATAGACCCACCGCTGAGCGAGGCATGCTCCCGAGAGCTTGGGGCGCACGGTCCAACGTCCTCGAGGACCGTTTCAAGCACTCCTAAAAGTTTGGGGATGGAGAGATTTGAGCGCCTTGTGAGGGCTAATCCTTTGGAAGCTCCTCGCTTATCCCCGCCAAGTACTTGGCTATCTCCTTCTTCTTCTCGAAGTCGTAGGTCCTCCAGATAGCTATCTCCTCCATGACTGGCGAGCCTCCACCGTGGACGCCAGCGACGGCTATGTACTTCTTTATGTACGGCCCGACCTCCTCGCTCAAGAAGTCCTCTGCGAACGGCAACGTCGCAGCCAGCCCGCCAGCAAGGTCGGCCAGGATCTCGAGCTCCCTGTAGAAGTGCTTGCCCGCGTGCATCCTCCCTACGTTTGCGTAGACCTCGTTGGGTATGAAGGTCCCAGCAGGGGTCTTCTGACCATAGAAGGCGGAGGCGACTCCAGCGGCGTACACGAGCTCCGCCGTAGTCGCGAGCTCGACAAGCCTCTCCCTTATGTTCGGTCGGTCGTAGACGCCGTTGTAGTCGGCTATTAGGGCCCCAAAGCCCATGACCACGTCGGTGAATGCCGGCTTGCAGCCCGTGTAGCTGTGCCTGTGGAAGAGCGCGAAAAGGTAGGCCGCCAAGGTCGCGTACTCGTGCTCTCCGCATATGAAGACCCTGTCCCAAGGCACGAAGACGTCGTCGAACACTATCATGTTCTCGTCGTCCCCTATGTTCGAGTGAGGCATCTTGAGCCCCTCGGGCGCCCTGAGGCGGCTGGTCCTCGAAATTATCTTCACCCCCTCGGCGTCCGCTGGGACCGCGAAGGCGACGCTCCAGTCCTTGTCCTGAGGGGTCATTGCCCTCGTCGGGACTACTATTATCTCGTCGGCTATAGCTGCCATCGTTATGCAGTTCTTGGCCCCTCTGACCACTATCCCGTCGCTCCTCTTCTCCACGACCCTCACGTACATGTCCGGGTCCGCTTGCTGGTGAGGCCTCTTGCTCCTGTCCCCCTTGACGTCCGTCTGGGCGCAAGCAGCGACGAGGTCCCTCTTCTGGAACTCCTTGAGGTACTCTAAGAACCTCTTATGATAGTCGGTGCCGTAGGCCATGTCGGCCGCGTAGGTCGCCACCGAGAGGCCGTTTATCGCGTCGCACCCCATGCAACGCTGTATGCAACCTCCGGTGATCCGACAGAGCTTCCTTATCATCAACTGCTTAGTCAATAGGTCCTCCATCGTCTGGCAGACGTGCGTGAACCTGTTGATCCTCTCGCCGGTTATGTGCGACCTCGTGACGAGCAGGTCCTTGAAGTCCGGGTGGTCTACAAGGTCGAACGTCTTAGAGATTACGTATATTCCCCCGCTGAGCTCGGGGTCGTCCCTCCTGACCCTCTTGCCCCTAATGTATACGTTCGGCTTCATCTTGTACAAGTCTTGTTTGTACTCCTCCGAGGTTCTCACCTTTCTAACCCCTCCATTAAATTCTATCGTTAGCTGCTAAAAAAGATTAGGGGAAGACGCTACCGTCGATCAATGGCTCGTGGCCTGGAAGTGTGTTCATCCTCCTAGCGTAACTCAAAGCCTTGAAGCAGCTGTCGTACCACTCCGTCAAGTCGACGTGTAACCCTGGGGGCAAGAAGGGCATGTCGACTGCCGGTATCTGAACCTTGCCCCCCATGGAGTCCACGAGCTCTATCGGTTGCCTCGGGGGAGAGATGTTGACGAAGGAGTAGAAGTGGTCGCCAGCTATCAAGTAGTCCCCCTTAGCGGTTTTGACTAGTACGCCCTGAAGCCCCTTCGTGTGGCCCGGGAGCAACACGACCTTTATGCCGTCGGCTACCTCCTTGTCGCCATCGACCAAGCACAAGTCCATGTCCTCAAGGAGGAATATCAGCTCCTTGTCGTATACCCTCCTGTGATGTATCGGAGGGTTGAGGGCTGACTCCCACCCCTTCCTCTGGACGTAGATCCTAGCGTTGTGGAAGAGCCTCGCGTTTGCTGCGTGGTCGAAGTGGAGGTGCGTTATTATCAGCTTGTCGACCTCCTCCGGCTTGAGGTTCGTCCTCGCCAAGGCGTCCCTCAAGCCCTCCTCGCCACAACCTCTCACCGGTAACTGTGAACGAAGCCCCCTGCCCCTCTTGGACGCCGCAGTCGACGACTATCTTCTCATTCTCTCCCTCTATGACCACACGTACACAGGGCTGCTGGCGAAGGCCCTCGCGTCCCCCATCATGATAACGAGTCTCAAGGGGACAGTTATCTCCGCTTGTTTAAGGGGCATTATTTTATGCAATTTAGCACCTCCTCGTATGAGGATTATCTTTGGCGTGCAGAAAAGGCTTGCGAAAAAGGCACTCGCCTTAGGGGCGCGAAGTAATTGAAAGCCATAGCCCCAAGCACTCGCCCACCCCGACGTCTTACTGCAAACGCCTAAGAGAAGGGCTATAAGACGTCATCTACGAAATGTTAAGAGTGGTGGCTGAAAGATGATGTCGAAGAACCCCTTGGACGTCCCTAAGGATAGGAAGTTCACCACCGAAGAGCTGACGGAGGCCCTCAGGCTATCGATAATAGCCGAGCTCGATGCCGTGAACTTGTACCTCCAGTTCGCCGGAGCGTGCGGCGACGAGAGGGTCAGGAGGGTCTTTGAAGACATAGCAAGGGAGGAGAAGACCCACGTCGGCGAGTTCTTGGCATTGCTCAAAAGCCTCGACGCCGAGCAAGCATCGCAACTCGAGGCTGGGGAAAGAGAGGTAGAGGAGCTGGCGCAAGGGCATTGACGAGATTTGCCGGCCTTTAAGTATGGCCCTCGACGATGAGGCCCTCCATCAAAGCAAAGCGACCCTCTCGTCGATTTTTCTTTACTTCTTACGAGCCCGTACATCCTACTGCCAACAGATCCTGTCGAGGCACGGAGCTTTGTCTGTGCGAGCATGTTGAACAAGGTCGCTAATGGCTTTCTCAACGACCATTCGAGAAGGCGCCCTCTTAGATGTTGGAGGGGAAAAGCTAAGGAACGGCTAAGGGTTTCGCAAAGCCACAGAAGGCTCTTCACTCGTAGACCTTCTCCCACTCCTTGTACCAGTCCATCGCGCCCTGCTCGTAGTCCCTCTCCTTCGATGGCAGTCCCATGAGCTTGTACGTCTCGTGCTGTATCAAGAGCTTCATCATTTCGTTGCTCCCAGTCCATATCAGGCCTAGGCGGGCGTCTCTTAACATCCTCTCGATGGGGTACATCTGCGTGTAGCCTAGCCCCCGAGTATCTGCATGGCTATGTTGACGACCTCCCAGCTGACCTCGGTGGCGTAGTACTTGGCCTCGCTCACCAGCTTTCTGGGACCCCCGCCTATCCTCCTAGGATCCCTGACCCTCTGTCGTAGAGGTCGACGGCCCTAGCGGCCGTGTAGACCAAGGCCCTTGCGGCGTCCAGCTTAGTCACGGCCTCGGCGACCATGAAGCTCACTCCTTGGAACTCCCTGATCTTCCTGCCGAAGGCCTTCCTCCTGTCCGAGTACTTAACGGCTATCTCTAGGGCGGCCCTCGCGACGCCCAAGGCCCCGGCGGCCGAGGTCAACCTCTCTGGAATCATCATCCTGTTGAAGACCTCGCGGGCGCCGTTGACCTTCCCCAAGACGTAGTCCTCGGGGACCTCTACGTCTTTGAGCACTATCCTAGCGGTCCCCATGCCCCTGAAGCCCAGCAGATTGTAGACCTCCTCCACCTTAACCCCCATGTCCCTCTCGACCAAGAAGGCCGTTAGGGCTTTGTGCGGAGGGGCACTGGGATCGGTCCTAGCGTATAGCAGGTAAAAGTCCGCCACCTTCCCGCCGGCTATGAACCTCTTCTCCCCGTTCAGGATCCAAACGTCGCTCCTCTTCTCGGCCCTCGTCGCCGTGCCGAAGAAGTCGCTACCGCCCCTCGGCTCAGTGAGCCCCTCGGCCGCTATCTTCTCTCCTCTTATAATGGACCTCAAGAACTTCTCCTTCTGCCACTCCTTCCCGAAGCGATATATCACCTCGCCGACTATGCTGACCATCGAGTATGCGCAGCCGAGGCCGTAGCCCAAGACCCCTACCTCCTCGACGGCAACGCTCTCAGAAGTCCAGCTCAAGCCCCTCCCGCCGTACTTAGGCGGGAACCTCAAGCCGAGCAACCCCTTCTGGGCGGCGCTCCTTACAAACTCGTAGGGGTAGTCCACCTCGTTCCTGTCCATCTTTCTTAAGAGCTCGGGGTCGACCGTTGCTACGAACTCCTTGACCTCGTCTCTAAGCTTCACCTCTTCCTCGGCCAACAGGGCATAGTTTTCCAGCATAGCCCCACTGTTTAATGGCCGAGGTTTTAAACGTCGTGAAGACTTTAAGCTGATGGAAGGTCGTAGATCTCTCGTAATAATCAAAGGACCTCGTTGCAGCTTTAGACGCGAGGGCCGCCTTCGACGGAGGCCGTCTGAATCGATGTGGCTTTGGCCCTCTAAAAACTTTAATACCTTGACCCCTCAAGGAGGTACTAGGTAATACAACGATGGAGGAGGTCCTTCCGGGAATTTTCAGAGTCAAAGTGCCCCTCCCCAACAACCCCCTCAAGTACACGAACTCCTACTTCTTAGTCTCCGGGGACAGGTGCTTAGTAATAGACACGGGGTTCAACGTTGATGAAGGCTATAACGTCCTCGTTGTTGCTATGAGTAGGTTGAGCGTAAAGGAGTTCGAGTTCTTCTCAACACACTTCCACGCCGATCACATAGGCCTCGTGGGGAGGTTCTCTGACTCCATCTGGATGAGCTCTGTAGAAGCTGAGCGCTTCGAAGCCGTGAGCCAAGACCCTCAAAGCCATTGGGCACGCTTGGTCGAGCTCTGCGTAAAACATGGTTTGCCGAGGAGTGAGGCGGAGCGGATGCTGAAGTTGCACCCCGGAATGAAGTACGTATACCGAAGGCGCTTTAAGTTCAGAAAGCTTGACGATGATGACATAATTGCCGTCGGGGACCTCTCGTTGAAATGCATTTTGACGCCAGGCCACACCCCCGGGCACATGTGCTTGTACGACGCCGACAGAAAATTGTTGTTCTCCGGCGACCACGTGCTCTTCGACATAACTCCAAACATACCTTGGACGCCGGGCTTCGAAGATCCTTTAGGCGAATACTTAAAGAGCTTAGATAAGCTCCTCGCGATCGACGTCGAACTAGTAATGCCAGGTCACAGAGGCCTCGGCAATAACCTAAGAGGGAGAGTGCAGGAGCTGAAGAAGCACCACGAGAGGAGGCTCAAAGAGGCCCTCGCCGCGTTGGATCGACCAAAAACTGCCTGGGAGGTTGCATCGAACATAAGCTGGGACGTAAAGGTAAAAGACTTGAACAAGCTACCCACCTCACAGAAGTGGTTCGTAATCAGAGAGACCATAGCTCACCTAGAGCATCTATTTAACAAGGGTAGGATATGCAAGATCGAGAAGGAGGGCGTCATCTTCTACTACAGCTAAAGCAAAGGGCTTGAATTACGCGAAGATCCCCCTATCAGAAAAAATAAGCGATCGCGACCCAAACCCTTAGTCGATATGCCCGCCGAAGAGCCGTCCCTGCTGACGCTGATATTGGCGAGCGCGTTTGTGGGTGGTATGGTTGCGGCCATTTACGTCGCGCGCCGTCACAGACACCATCCTCTGTTTGCTAAGTCGGTTTTCTTGACGATCTCCGTCATCAATTTCGTCGCGTCATCTCTCGAAGGTAGCGCTATGGCCCTGCTGTTCTTGTGGTTTTCAGCGGTCTTGGCCGTCTCCTTGGTCCTCGACGCCTTGTTACACTTCGGAGTCGACGTGAACGAGAAGCTAGCGGTAGCTGTGATGCTCGCGACCCTGAGCGGGCTAGGCTTCGTGGTCAACCTCTTGATGTTCTGGTCCTTCGCGAGCCTCGGGGCCAAGGCGTTCGCGCTGGCGTTCCTCGTGGCTGTCCACGTGCCCATTTTAATAGCTATAGCGGCTTACGCTAAGGGCAAACGAGAGCCATCGAAGAGCGTGGTGCAACGCCTCTACCTCAGTAGAAGGCCCTCTCAAGGCGCAGACAGCCGTTCTCAGCAAAGTCAGTGAGGGTAAAAGCTAATCAATGATGGTAGCCCGATGGGAGGCCTTCGCCGTGGCATAGTGTGGCCTTCTCGGCGCTCCACTTCGGCTTCAGGGCTCTATCTCGCGTAAAGCGACCGTCAGGTGCGCTCATTGAGACTCGTATCGCTCAATACAGCAACCAAGCGCAGGCGTTAATCTCGATTTCAGGTCCGCAGGCCCCTAGACCCCATAGAGCGATGGCGAGGTCGTGCTCGCGGGCCTCGACCTCGGCGAACCCTCCTGAGGAGCGGACCACTTGAGGCGTTGCACCTCTCGTGCAGAGAGGCAGTCTTATAAGGCCTTGGACCCTCTTCAAATCCCCTGCAGAGAAGTCCATGACCTTCGTCTGGAGCTTCGCCGTAAAGAACTTGAGGCGCAGGAAGCTCAGGACTGGGCTCACGGTCTCAGGGATAGTCGTGGGCGTGGGCTTGATGCTTGTGCTCCTATCGCTGACCTCAGGCATGGAGAGCCAGGCCAGAACCTTAATTCGCGGGCTTAGTGGGGCCGATGTAGTGGTGACGAACGCCACATTGCTTAGGTTTAGAGGCCCCTCTGAAGTGCCTTTGGGACCAAGCACCCTCAGCGAATCGATCTTGGACCTGATACGCGAAATCCCCGAAGTTTACGCGGCCTCGCCCCAGCTATTGTTCACGGCGTTCGTCGATGGCAGGAGGATAACGGTCTACGGCATCGAGCCGAGCACCTACGACGTCGTGACGGGAGGGTTGAACGTCGTCGAGGGGAGGTCGCTGTCGAGAAGTGGTGAGATAGTCCTCGGGAAGGCGCTCGTCGACCTTTTGGACATCAAGGTAGGCGACCTCGTGAACTTGACGACTGGCCAGGGCGAGGGCCAAGTGCTTGAGGTCGTGGGGGTCTTCGAGACGGGGGTGAGCTTCCAAGAGTACGCGGGCTACGTGACGCTCGAGGACGCGCAGGAGCTCACGGGGATGCACGGCGCCGTCACTCAAGTGTTAATCAAGTGCCACGACCCCTCCCTCGCCAGTCAAGTGGCGAGCACGATTTCGTCCAGCCTAGAGGGCGTTAGAGCCATAACCCCAACGGCAACGCTAGAGCGAGTAACTCAGACGTTGAACTCGCTGACCATGTTCTTCGCGACCATAGGCTTGGTAGCTCTGGTCGCTGGTAGCTTCGGGGTCGTCAACACGATGATGATGTCCGTGACGGAGAGGACTAGGGAGATAGGGGTGTTGAAGGCCATGGGGGCCAGAAATCGCGACGTCATGAAGATGTTCCTCGCAGAGTCGCTCTTGATAGGGCTGATGGGCGGTTGCATCGGCATAATCGCCGGGGCCGTTTTGGCGTACGTCTTCCCCGCGTTAACGGCTGGCCTATTCTCCTACGGAGCGCAGGCTTGGGCTAGGACGCCCATGCAAATAGGCAGAGCACCGACAAACGTCGTTCTCGCGACGCCATTGCTGACGCCACTCAACGTGGCAATATCTCTTGCATTGGGGGTCCTCGTCGGGCTCTTGGCCGGCTTGTACCCAGCCTGGCGCGCATCTAGGATGAGGCCCGTGGAGGCGCTTAGGCATGCGTGAGGTCATAGTCAAAACGATCGGGCTGACCAAGGTCTACAGGCGAGGTAAGTTGGAAGTGCCAGCGGTCGTCGACGTAAACCTCCAGGTCCACTCCGGAGAGATAATCGGCATCGTGGGCCCGTCGGGCTCGGGAAAGACCACGCTCCTAAACCTCATAGGCGGCCTGGACAAGCCGACCCGCGGCAAGGTGTTCGTCGAGGACGTCGACATAACTTCGCTGAGCGAGGGGGAGCTGGCCAACTACAGGCTCAAGAAGGTGGGCTTCGTCTTCCAGTTCTACAACCTCATACCCACGCTCACGGCCTTAGAGAACGTCGAGCTACCCATGGCGCTGGCCGGGGTCCCAAAGACCGAGAGGAGGAGAAGGGCCATGGAGCTCTTAGAGATGGTCGGCTTGGAGTCTAGGGCGGATCACAAGCCCGACGAGCTGAGCGGCGGGGAGCAGCAGAGGGTGGCCATAGCGAGGGCCCTAGCGAACAACCCTGCGATAGTCTTGGCCGACGAGCCCACTGGCGACTTGGACTCGAAGTCGGCCAAATCCCTCGTGAGCCTCGTAAGGCGGCTGAACAAGGAGAACGGCCAGACCTTCATGATAGCGACTCACGACCCCATAGTCATGGAGGGTTGCACGAGGATTTACTCCATGAGGGATGGAAGGGTAGAGCTGGCGCGGTAGCCGCCTCTTAGGGAAAACCGTTGAAGCTGACGTCCTCAGCGCAAGGACGACAAGGGGCATAAGCTACGCGGGCTGGAGGCGTAGGTCAATAGGTTAAATAGATGACCAGCGAATTTAATGTCGTGGTTGGCTTGAGGACTAAGAGGCTTACGGTCTTTGCGGTGATAAGCTTAGCGATACTTTTCCTCGGCATCGCGATAGGGTACCGCTCGGCTCATGCCCTCGAGGCCCTCCTAGGAGAGCTTAAACGCTTCTTCGGCCCTCTACAGGACTTGCCGCCTCACTTGTTGGCCGTAGTGATATTCGCCAACAACTTCTCGAAGACCCTCTTCTTCGCCGTGCTCTTGGGCACCCTGATCGCGATTCCGCCCATCTTGTTCGTACTCCTCAACGGCATCGTCGTGGGACTGACGAGCTACTTCACCGTTGAGGAGAAGGGCCTCCTGTTCTTAATGGCAGGGGTACTGCCACACGGGGCGTTCGAGATCCCGGCCCTGCTATTGAGTTGCGCCTTGGGTATGGAGATCGGAGTGGCCGTGTGCGAGAAGGCCTTGGGAAGGGACGTGAGCGTCAAGAACGCAATGATCGCGTGCCTGAGAACTTACCTCAAGGTCGTCGTGCCCCTCCTCTTAGTGGCCGCTTTGGTGGAGGCCTACGTGACCCCGCTCGTCCTACAGACACTCTTATGACTGGCGTTGATGCCCCTCTTTATGTTAAGAATGTGGCGAGTTGATGCGACTTGAGAGCCACGTCTAGGGCCGCCCTTCGCCGCCTCGACGTGCGGGTGCACGGCATTGCTTCGAGGTTCGTCGGGACAAACTACTCAAAGGCATTTATGAGATACAATAAAGCTCAAGGCAAGCTATTCAAGAACGTCGTTGTAGAAACCCTGTAGAAAATTGTGGAGAAAGTTGAAACGGGCGTAGAAAAGAGGCGAAGGAGAGCCTCGTAATACCCTCATGGCGCTGTGCAAGGTCACTCAATTGTTGCGAAAGCCCGTGTAGAGACCAGTTGGAGAACTCGTTGATTATACAACTTTGCGAGCGCGTAGGCCTCAAGGCTATGCCTTCTAAGCCCCTCTAGGTGGCGCTGAAAGCTTATACACGAATAGAATACGTATTCGTATTACACATGAGTACAAAAAATTGTGCCCGTAAGGTTGAGAGACCAAGAGTTGAGGCAAATAGACCAGCTTGTGGAATACGGAGTCTTCCGGTCAAGAAGTGAAGCCATAAGAGAGCTGGTAAGGCTCGGCATCGAGAACCTAGCCCAAGCCTCTGACATATTAAAGGCCGTTGAGAGGCTGTTTGAGGCAGAGAGAAATGAGGGCGAGATACCTATAGACCTCGGTGGTGCGACGAGGCAGTTGTTAGTGGAGAGAGGGAAAAGATGAGCTATGTCGATACCAGCGTTATAGTCGCGGCCCTCGACAGGCTTGACCCCAGACGAGCCTCTCTCAGAGGCGTGACGTCGAGCCCAGAATCTATCATAGCCACCGTGCTCGTGGTCCCAGACACTACCGCAGTGACATCGCCATAACTCCTGAAGAGCTCCAACAGCTTAGAGGCCCACCCGGAGTCGAATATCTTTGACATGTGAAGCCTCAGGCAAATCTTCATGCTAGTTCGCCGAAGAGAAGGGCTGGTCGAGGCTTTTTCCCTCCCATGCGCCCCATGGCTCAATGGGCAGGCAAGGAGACGCCCAGGACCTTACTCTGCTCGTAGCGTTGATTGTCGCAGTAGTGCTCGCCGTTGGCGAAGGCCTCTGTTTGGAAGGCCATGAAGTCGCGTGTTAAGTGACCTTGACTATATGCACATGTAAATCATCAGCTTGTTCGATGACTCCCTTCCTTCAAGAGAACAAAGCTTATAGCAGTGCCTTAAAGCCCTTCGCTTGGGGGCCACCTCCTGTGGCAGTCACTGAACCCCTCAGGAATAAGAAGGCTCCCTCTGCGACTTACGTCCTCTTATGCCTCTTAGTGACGAGCCTCGCGTTGAACGTAATACTATCTTACGTCTTGCTCTATGAGCTCCAGCGCTCTACTCCAAGCGCAAGTTCAACGAGCGCCAGCAGAAACGCTGGAGTCGCGATCGGAGCTTTTTACTCACACAACGCGTCCTCTATATACATAGTAGGCGTGGTCAGCGAAGGAGATTACGCGTATAGGGGTGTGGCGATGACCCTTCAGGGCGCCTTGATAGAAGGCGAGGGAAAGGTATACGTCTCGACGACCCCCAAGATAGGGATAGAGCTCCAAGAGGCCGCCGAGACGGCCTTCAAGGCTGCTCAAAGGTTTACTAAGGTGGACGCGTCTAGACTCGACCTCTTGCTCAGCGTGATAGGTAGCGAGAGCATATACGTGGTCGACGGCCCATCCGCTGGGGCTGCCGTGGCCGTCTTGGCATCGTCTCTACTGTTAAACAGGTCCATAAGGAGCGACGTCGTGATAACGGGGACCATAG
>CAZLVJ010000014.1:0-19479 GCA_964562935.1 uncultured Nitrososphaerota archaeon | reverse complement strand
AAAGGGCGACACCTTCAATTGCCTCAAGGCCATGGAGAGGTTCAACCTAGAGACTTGGTTCAAGCTGGGGGACGCCGATCTAGCTACTCACATCTTCAGGACGCTCTTACTGAGGAGAGGCTTGAGGCTGAGCGAGGTGACAGAGGTCGAGAGAAAGGCCTTCGGAGTAGCGGTTAAGGTCATACCCATGACCGATGACAAGGTTACCACCATGGTCAAGGTCGATGGCGAGTGGGTCCACTTCCAAGACTACATGGTCAAGATGGCCTGCCAAGGCGTCGTAGAGGGGGTGGGCTTCGCTGGCATAGAGAAGGCCAAGCCGGCCCCTGGAGTCATAGAGGCCCTCGAGGAGGCCGACGTCATAATAATCCCGCCCAGCAACCCCATAGTCAGCATAAGGCCCATATTGTCGATAGAGGGCGTCAAGGAATTGGTGGCCAAAGCTGAGAAAGTGGTGGCCGTAAGTCCAATAGTTGGGGGGAAGACCATTAAGGGGCCTGCCGACAAGCTCATGGCCGCGCTGGGGTTTGAGGTCTCGCCCAAGGGAGTAGCTGAGATATACAAGGGCTTGATAAAGTTCATGGTGATAGACCAAGTGGATTCGCACTACGCCTCCCAAATAGAGCAGATGAACATAAAGGTGGGGGTCACGAACACTATTATGAGGGATCTAGAAAGCAAGAAGGCCCTAGCCGACTTCGCTTTGAACTTAGCGCTGGGTAAACTGCCATGACCGTCGTTGAGAAGTACCCGATAATAATAGTGATAAATGAGGTTGACGTAGTCGAAGGAGAGCTCGTCAGGACGTACGCCCCAATAACGATATCGAAGCTCGTCAGGATGTTGCCCATAAGGTCTAGACTCTACAAGCTCTCGGACAGGGCGTACTTTCAAGTGGGCTTGGAGATGGACGTAGAGAAGCCCAGGGGGCAAGTCGCGAGGGGTGACATAACTTTCTGGCCCCAGGCCTCCGCGATGGCCCTCTTCCTTAAAGACTCTAAAACAGCACAGCCAGTGAGCCTAATAGGCAAGGTCACTAAGGGGCTCGAGGTCGTAGAGAGGGCCTCCATGGGCGCCTCCATAGTCGTCAGGCTGGCTACTTAACCTGACCTCGTTTGTGCGCGAAGTCCGTAAAGGGTGGCGGCTCGTCTAGGCTTATTATCGGTATGGTTATCCAGCCGGGCCTAGAGCCCTCTGACACGGTTACGTACTCCTTATTCTCCTCCGTCTTGATCAGCAAGTACTTGCCGTTGAGCTTCTCGTTGCTTACGTAGTGGTAAAATATTGGAAGACCGTACAAGTTGTAGTAGTCGTGATAAACCGCGAACAGGCCGTAGACGTGCTTCCCTTCGTGCTCGAAGTGTATTATGTAGATCGTCTGCCCCAAAGTGGACATCGACGCCGCAAATCTAGCCAAATCACTTAAGCTTTTGACCCTCACGAGCGTGGTTGGCTCGATCTTTCTTTCGAGCGCGGCCATCTCTTCTAAACCGTTATCAACCACTTATAAGCTTTCAATGGAGGCCGCAAAGCTATCCTCGTGTCTCCAATAAGTTTAAGACGTCTTCGTAGTCTAGATCTCTCCACTCCACATAGGCGTCCGCGACCGCAAACCAAGGGCCCGACCTGATGTTCAAACAAACTATCAGGTCTACGTGCCTCGAAAGCTTCAGTAGTGGGTCCAGACATCCCGTAGGCACCGCTATAATCACCTCTCCCGCCTTTCTGGACTTGA
The DNA here is from genome assembly GCA_964562935.1 of uncultured Nitrososphaerota archaeon. Taxonomy (GTDB): domain Archaea; phylum Thermoproteota; class Methanomethylicia; order Nezhaarchaeales; family WYZ-LMO8; genus WYZ-LMO8. The sequence continues at coordinate 17,744 of CAZLVJ010000014.1, read as the reverse complement.
CGAACTCTACAGCAGCCGTCATGGTGTAACCAGCGGCTACCCCGTCGTCGACGAGGACCACTCTAAGGCCCTCTAGCGAGGGGTAGCCCCTCCCCTGCCTCAACAGCTCGTTCCTCTTCCTTATCTCCTCAAGCTGCTCCTCCACGGCCTCCTGGATGTCACGGTCGCTCAATCCTATGCTCCTAGCGAAGGCCTCGTCTACGAAGTAGCTCCCGTCGGGGCTCACCGCTCCGAAGCCGGCCTCTCTGTTCCAAGGTATCAAGAGCTTTCGGCATATCAATATGTCGAACTTGGAGCTCAAGGCCTTCGAGACCATGAGGCCCACCGGGACTCCTCCCATGGGCACGGCAAGTACGTAGTCCGCTCCACCGAGGACGGAGCGACAAGCTTCTCCGAGCAACTTGCCAGCGTGGAGCCTGTCCTTAAATACATGGAACTTGCCGAGCAACTCCTCGTCGTACACCACGTTGCCTCTCCGGGAGAGCTTCAAGGGGCCTCTGAGCTACTCTCCTCGCCCTCAGTTTTATCTTTCTTTCAAGTGGGCCTCAGCCTTGGCGCCCTGAAGGAGGTGATGTGCCTGTTCGGGCTAACAAAATTTAAGCCCAGATGTTGTGAGATAGAAACGTGAGGATTGAGAGTGTATGAGCTCAAGCCTTCAAAATCTCAAGGCCTTCTACTCGGCCATGGATGAAATACTCTCCTTCCTCAGTGACCTGAAGGAGAAGCTGAATAGCTCTGAAGTGGATAAAATGGTCGGCATGCTCCTCGAGGCCTGGGGGTGGGGAAAGATAGTCCTGGTTGTCGGGGCTGGCCGAAGTGGTTTGGTCGGCAGGGCCTTCGCCATGAGGTTGATGCACTTAGGGTTCAGGACCTACGTCGTGGGCGAGACCATAACCCCGGCCATAGGCCCCAACGACATCTTAATCGCGATATCGGGCTCTGGCTCGACGGCTATAGTGGTCACGGCGGCGGAGGCGGCCAAGAAAGTAGGAGCCAAGGTGATAGCTATAACCTCGTACAAGGACAGCTCTCTGGCCAAGATAGCTGACCACGTGGTCGTGGTCCCTGGCAGGACTAAGACGGCAATTGAGCAGGACTACTTCTCGAGGCAGATACTCGGGATGCACGAGCCCCTGGCCCCGCTGGGCACCCTCTTCGAGCTCGGGACTGCCGTGTTCCTTGACAGCGTAGTGGCGGAGCTCATGTACAGGTTGGGCAAGTCGGAGCTCGAGATGAAGTACAGGCATGCGATAATTGAGTGATCGCTAAGCCGTAGCCTAACCGTGGGTCCTTAGTCATTCCTTAGGTCTTCAAGTATGGCTTTGCAGTCGACGTTCTTCGTCACAAGCTCTCTAGCGATCTCTATCCTTTTCATGTCCTCGGGCTTTATCCTGCCGCTGAGCCTGTTTATCATTTGCACAGTGGTGTAAGTGTCGTAGTTGACGAGTATCAGCGGTACGCCCTTCTCCTCGGCCTTGGCAATTATCCTCGAGCCAGGGTGTATGCCTCCGGTCAGAATAACAGCGACGGTTGGCGTCTCAAGAACCGACGATAGGATATCCGTCCTGTCGCCGCCCACTATTACGAGCTTATTCGCGGCTCTCTTAGCATATATGAGGGCCGACTCGCAAGTCATGGCCCCGATGAGTATCGTCTCGTAGGTGTTGTTGATCTTCTCGGATGCTGTCAGCACTTCGCCGTTGAGACTTGTCACTATCTCCCTTATCGTGGGATTTAGGAGGGCTGGCACTTCCTGTATTAGCCCGTAGACCTTCACGCCAGCCTTCTCTAATAAGGGTACCATGTCCTCTTTGACATGATAGCGGAGGTGATATGGTATGAAGGTTAAGACCACCCCTTGCAACGCCACTCCCAAGCTTTCAATAAACCTCTTCTTGAGCAAGACCTTGTCTACGAAGCCCTCTGTCGTGGCTTTGACCGTGAGAAGCATCTTCGCATTAACTTTCTTAGCTATTTCGGGGGCAGAGAGTCCTGCTATTAAGCCTGTCTCAACACTTCTAAATCCTCCGAGTATCACGAAGTTATAGTCCTTCTCTATCAATGAATAGGCTTTGAGTATCTCTTCCATCCCGCGCCCCCCTAACTTTAAGAGCTTCTCGACAAAGTACTCGTCGACTAGTATGGGGCACAGGACCTCATAAGGATGAGGAAGCCCCAAGACCTTCTTCATCAACACGACGTCTTCGTCCGTCGGCTTCCCCTCTACCATAGTTTCGGCGATCCCTATGGGCTTCATGTAGCATACTCTTAACTTCTCTTCTATTGCTTTAAATGCGAGTCCCAAGGCCACTACCGTCTTCCCGGCAAAGCTTTCAGGGGACGCTATAAAGAGGGCTTTGGCCATACTTCCTCACCACATGTCAGCACCATATTTTGGCATCCACAGCCACACAGCCCTTAAACTTTTCATAGACGAATAGCGGATTAATATCAATTTCCTGTATCTCCTTGAACTCCGTGCACAGCGCAGATACCTTCAATATCACGTCGACTACGGCGTCGACGTCCCCTGGTGGGCTACCCCTAAAGCCCCTGAGTAGCGCGTAGGCCTTAGTCTCTGCTATCATCTCCAAGGCCTCGCTCCTCGTGAGCGGAGCGAGCCTGAAGGACGCCTCCCTGAGGAGCTCCACGTATATTCCGCCTAAACCGAACATTATCATGGGGCCGAACTGAGGGTCCCTACGCATCCCCACTATCACCTCCCTCCCTTGAGGGACCATAGGCGTCACCGCTATGCCGTAGATGGTCGCCCCCTGAGCGTACTTCGAGACGTTCGCCATTATCTCGTGGTAGGCCAACCTCACGTCGCTGGGGGTCCTCAGGTCGAGCTTCACGCCGCCCACGTCGGACTTGTGAGTTATGTGGGGCGATGCTATCTTTAGTGCGACGGGATAACCCACGCACTCAGCCGCTTGAACGGCTTCCTCGGGGCTCTTGGCGATTTTGCAAGGCGCGACCCTTATGCCGCAAGCGCTCAGAACTTCGCAGACCTCGTCCGGCATCAGCATCTTCCTCCCTTCGTTTAGGGCCCTCGATGTGACCTCCCTCACGCGCTCTCGATCGATGGGGTATCTCGGATAGCCCTCCTTCAGCAAATTTCTCTGCCTCACCTGCACCTCCTTGTACTTTATGAGCTGGCTGAGCGCCCTGACGGCCCTTTCGGGGGTGTCGTAGTTTGGTACTCCACCGCTCTTCAGGATCGATATCGCATTTGCGACCTTGGGCCCTCCCAAAAAGCTCGTCACCACGACCTTCTGGGGGTTCTTGGACTTGAAGTCCACTAAGAGCTTTGCGACCTCGTCGGGCTCCGTCATTGCTTGAGGTGACAGGACCACTACGTAGCAGTCCACGTCCTCGCGCCCCGACAATATCTTCAAGACCGCCTCATACCTCTCGGCCCTAGCGTCCCCCAAGACGTCTATGGGGTTGTTGGTTGAGGACGCTGGAGGAAGGACCTTCCTCAGCTCATTGACTATTTCTGCACTTAAACTTGCTAGCCTCAAGCCCAACCTTCCGCATGCGTCGGCGGTCAATATCCCTGGACCGCCGGCATTGGTAATTATGACCACGTTGCCGAACCTGGGTATGGGTTGGCTCTCGAAGCACCTAGCCGCGTCTAGCAATTCCATCAACTCTTCAACCTTGAGGGCCCCGAACTGCTTAAAGGCCGTCGTGTAGGCTACTTCGCTCCCAGCCATAGAGCCCGTGTGAGATGAAGCGGCTCTAGCGCCCGCTTCTGTGACGCCGGCCTTCAACGCTATGATAGGCTTTTTGGTTGAGGCCTCTCTGACGACTCGCGTGAACTCCTCCCCCCTCTCCACGCCCTCGATGTACAGGGCTATCGCCATTGTCTCGGGATCGTCGGCCAATAACTCTAAGTAGTCCGCCTCGTCTAAATCGGCCTTATTGCCGAGGCTCACTATTTTGCTGAAGGCCAGGCCTTCTATGGCCGCTCTGTCTATCAACGACGTCAACAGCGCTCCGCTCTGCGATATGAGGGCCACGTGCCCTCGAGGCGGCATGCAACTAGCAAAGGAGGCGTTCAGGCCTATGGACGTGTTTATGTAGCCTAGGCAGTTGGGGCCCAAGATCCTCATCCCATACCTCTTGGCTATCGACACCAGTTGGGCCTCTCTCTTGGCGCCCTCCAGCCCTGTCTCCTTGAAGCCGGCGGATATGACCACCAACACCTTGACCCCTGCTTGGCCGCACTCCTCGGCCACCTCTAGGACCCTCTCCGCGGGCACGGTCACGACGGCCATGTCTATCTCGTCGTTTATGGCCGATACCCTCGGGTAGCACTTCAAGCCGAGGATGTTGTCGGCTTGCGGATTGACGGGGTAGACCCTCCCATCATACCCTCCGTCTATGATATTCTTTAGGACTGCATAACCGACCTTTCCTTCGAACCTCGAAGCCCCGATCACAGCCACCGATTTCGGGTTTAGTAGCGCGTCTTGAATTGCCTTCGAGCTGAGCTTCAAGGCGTCGATCACCAGTGGCCTTAACAAAACCTTAAGGGCTCTGCGCAGTAGAGGGCATCGCTATTAGAAAAAGATTAGCCCGCGCCTCAGCGAGGGCCCTCTAATCTTTGAGGTCCCTCCAGGGCTTGTGAGTAAAAGTAAATTTGACGCTAAGAGAGATATACGTGTGGTGGTTCGGCTGAAAGTTGGCGAGCAGATCTTAGTCGACAAGTACCGTGACCCCCAGGGCAACTTCGTCGCTCTAACCAAGATCAACGTCTGGAGGGCACTAGAGCCTAAGCTGGGCGCTGAAGAGCTCGAGGGCGTTGAAGTGGAGTTTTCTGGCGAAAAGGTTCTGCTGAAATCCAAGTCACGGGCTAAGATAAAGGCCATCATAGACAAGGCGAGGGCGCTGGGGATCGCGATCCTCGGCTCGCTTTAAGCTCGAGGCCTCGTTAGCGGAAGGCGTTGCTCATTCATTATCTCGTCTTTTGTTATTTATCAGAGCCGGATGTACCGATCATCCTTTGAGTCTCAAGTTCCAGCGCTCATCATCTGAGGAAGCGTCACGTGGGCCACGCTAAAAGCTTTTCTTAGACTCGTTGAAGATCGTCGATGGCATGGTCAAGGGCCATCGGACGTTAGCAGGCAAACTTTTAATAGAACGCCATGGATGTCCTAAATGAGGGGCCGATGACGAGAGTCATGCCCGCCGAAGCGCGATGAAGTCTCCTAGGGTATCAGAGGCCTCTACGCTATGTAGTGGCCCCTTATCTCCTTGATCCTATCCTCCTCTTCCTTGCTTATGTCGGATCCCTTCTTGAGGATTTGGACTATGAAGTTGCAGACGAACTCGGGGTTCTCCCTGAACATCGCCTGCAACGTCTTTAGCAGTACGTTCACGTTCTTTGGCGGCAGGTCGCTGAGCATCTTGTCGAGGCCCTCCTTGATGACGTCCCTCATGTAGTCATTGAAGTCGCTCTCGGCCTCTAAGACCGCGTCGTAGACCTTCTTGAAGTTGATGATCATTCGGTACTCTTCCTCGTCCACTCTGACGACTATCTCCTTCATCTCCGTCATAATCTCTGGATCTGTCAGATGGCGCAGAGGCTTATCAAGATTCGTATTACGTGGGATGCTCACTGTGTAATAGTTATCCTGGCGCCTTGGTTATCGGCTTTGGCTACGAAAACCCGGCCCCTCATCTTGAGCCTCTTCTTGAGCCTGTTGGCTACGAGCTCCGCCCTATCATCGCTCGTTACGGCGTACACCGTGGGACCCCACGAGCTCTGGCCGTAGCCCTCGACCCTGAGCTCCTTGAGCGTTTCTACAACCTTGGCCGATAAGGGGTTATACACGCCCCCTTGAGCTCCAGAGAACATCTCCCCCACGACCTCTTGAAGTTCAATGAGCGCACTTCCAAATGACTTTAAGTCCTCATCTACTAAAGCTGGCAGGAGCTTGCATAGCGCTATTTGAGCGGCTCTCCCGACGAGCTTGTCTCCATCGGCCGACGGGGACAAGTTGGCGAAGGCCTCTCGTTCGGCCCTGCCGCTGACCCCTCTCCCTTGGGGGATCGCGACCACAAAGCTCCACCACGCCGGGAAGTCGAGCCTTAGAACGAGCGGCGGGAACGAGCCCCCCTCTTTCCCCACGCCGCCGTCGAGCACGAAGCCCCCTCTCTCGAAGACGTAAGTGCCCACACCGGACTGCTTTCCGAGACCCAGAGCCCTAGCCACGTCGGGGACGGCCCCCTCCACTCTATTTAAGGACAGCAAGGCGTAGGCGACTGATAGAGCCAGCTGCGTGGTAGAGCCGAGCCCCACGTGTCGAGGGGCCGTGGAGTGGACCCTTATCCTCCCCCTCCAAACCCCAAAGGCTCTCGCGACTCGCTCGGCGAACCTCTGAGCTAGCCTCCTCTGAGCCCCCTCGACTGACAGCTCATCGGCCGTCTCGGCCTCAACTACTGTTCTGGGCTCCTCGATGCCCACCCCTAGGGACACGTAGAGCCTGCCATTAGCTCCCAAGGGGTTTATCATTCCGAAGTGCAACCTCGAGGGGGCGCTGACCCAGACCCTCAAAGCCATCACCGCGATGAAGTCCTCAGTAAGAGTGTTCCTCGAAGGCAAAAAGCCTTTCTACGGAAAGGCATCGCGTGCTCAAGTGCCTATGGGCAAGCGCGTTGACGAGGATCTAAAGATCTCAGGCTTAGACCGGGCTTCCTGCCCCGGCCCTGACGCAACTTTGGACGACAACGGGATCCCTCGTGAGGGATTGTGCCGACGATGAGGTCGCTAGAGTTCCTGAGAGGCTAGTGAGAGAGCTTGAGGAGGCGGGGGTCAAGGAGGCCGTCTAAGGCTACGTGTAGCCTTCGACGACCTCGCGGGAGGTGGTCCGAGCTTATTACGAGTTGGGTGGAGGTATGCGAGGCGGGTGGCACCTCTTCGGACTCGGATCATGGGCCCCAACTTGAGGAGGGCAAAATCTCAAAGAGTTGCACACCAGGTGAGAGTTGTCGATAAGCGCTACGCACTCTTGCGATCTCGGCGCTTCGACACGTTGCCCAAAACCTTCTCAATTCCAAAGTGCTTCCGCAAGTCTTACGACGAACAAAACTTGAGGAATTGAACTTAAACTGCTTCACGAAAATTGGTCAAACGACTTGAGGGCCTCACTTCTTCTTGGCCTCCTTGGCCTTCTTCAGTTCCTTCGTTATGTAGTCTTTGAACTCCTCCAAGCTCATGGCCTCTCTGTGACTGGGCAACTTGATTAGGACGACGTCGCCCTCGAGCGTCTTAACCCTGATTTCATCGTGGTCAGGGTATCTGTAGACGTCTAGTTGCGTTAAGCCCATCCTCTCGAGCTCTACCTTGTACTTCGACAAGGCCTTGGCCATTGAGTGGGCACCTAGCTAGTCTAGCTTTCGGCCTAGCTTAAGAGCTTTTCCTAAAAACTCGTGGCCCAGACCATCGGATGAACCTCGCCCACTTGGAGGCGAGCTCTTGGTTAATGAAGGTAATACCAAAGATTTTATCGCTCCTCACAGTTTCCTAGCACGGGTGTCAATTATGGGGGCCTTCGACGATAGCAGGGTGGCTAGAGTGCTCACCATGGTCGTCATAGCAATAGCAGCTCTCCTCGCGGGGTACCTCGTAGCCTCCGCGTTGGCGTCGGGACAACCGCCTCAACAGCAGGTCCAAGAATTCAGAGGCGTCAAAGTACTCGAAGCCCACGTTAGCCCTTCAAGCGTCAGAGCTGGCGAGGTGACCCACTTAACTGTTAGAGTCTCCAACCCGCTCGGCGACTTCGTAGACGTCAAGGTGATGATATTCATAAAGGGGGAGGTTGAGAAGTACGCGACGATAAGCGGCTTCAACGTCGTGAAGCTGGACGAAGGGACTTGGCAGTGGGACTTCGGGTCACTACCACCGCTCTCTGAGGTCAAGTACGTCGCGAACATGGCCTTCAACGTCCCGTCGGGAGTAGCTGAGATAAAGTACAGGGTCCAAGTCGACGTGATGGCAAACGGCTCAACGATCGACAGCAAGGCCTTTGTAATTCAAGTGTCGACGTAACTGCGCAACAATGGCGAGGTCGATCGCATTTTCATAAGCGATGCTGAGACGAGAGCGGCCATCGTGGTTGAGGGCCAGCTTTTGAGCAACTTATTAGCTGGACCCTAGCCCTCGACTAGCCTCAAGATCCGCGATGCCGTGCCAAGCGCTAACTTATAATCGCTCGCTGAGCAGATAGCTCGTGTTGAAGTATGTCGAGGGGCTACGTACGAGGGAGGTACGCCGAGGAAAAGCTCGTGGCCAAGCTCGTGGGCTACGGGTGGATAGCGTGCAGAACGCCCATGAGCGGAGGGGTGGCCCAGGTAGACGTAGAAGCCATAAAGCCCAGCGAGAAGAGGTTAGCCTTAGTGGAGGTGAAGTCGACGCTGAGGAGCAGCTTGACCGTCCCCTTAGAGAACCTCGAGAGGATGAAGCGAAGGTACGAGAGCTGGTATAAACACCTCCTGAGAGATGATTGGAGGGTCGAGTACGTGCTGGCGGTGCTCTGGAGGGCCAAGGGGGGCAAGGGTACATGGGTCTTGAAGGACGTGAGCGAATACGTCTACAAATCGCAGCCGATAATGATTAAAAGAGAGGACTCCGAGTGGACTTGGAGGCCCTGAGCATGTCTTCCATTACGCCGTACATCAAGCTCATGAGGCCTGTCAACGGCGTTATGGCGAGCGTCGCTGCCGTGATAGGGCTACTCATAACCTCGCGACTTTCGCCCAACGTCGACGTCATCAAGGTGGCCCTCTTGTTCGCCTCGACTTTCCTGCTCTCCTCGTCGTCTATGGTCATGAACGACTACTTCGACAGAGAGGTGGACGCGGTCAACCAGCCTCAGAGGCCCATACCGAGCGGCGAGGTGGGGCCAGAGAGGGCGCTAGCCCTCTCCATCGCGCTGATCGTCGTAGGCCTTGCCCTATCTCCGTTGATAAGCTTTGAGGCCTTCGCTATAGCCGTTTTGGCTTGTGCGGTGTTTACGGCCTACAATTGGAAGCTGAAGAAGTACGGCTTGGTAGGAAATGCGTGCGTCAGCCTGTGTGTGGCACTGACTTTCGTCTACGGCGCCTCCGCGACCGGAAGCATTACGGGCATAGCGCTCCTATTCTCGGCCATAGCCTTCTTGGCCAACATGAGCCGCGAAGTCGTTAAGGGCATAGCGGACGTCGAGGGGGACAGGGTCAGGGGTGTGAGGACCTTGGCCATATCGCATGGGCCTAGGATCGCGGCCGAGGTAGCTTACGCCTTCATGGTCTCCGCGGTAGCCCTGAGCTTCGCGCCCATAGGGCTGGGCTACGTGAATTGGCTGTACCTCCCCGTAATCCTCGTAGCCGACGCGGGGTTGCTGGCCTCAAGCTTAATGGCGCTCTCATCGCCAACGCCCGAGGGAGCCGTTAAGAGCAAGAAACTGATGCTGGTTTTCATGGGCTTGGCCCTCATGGCCTTTATGATGGGATGCGCTCAGGGCCCGACGTTATTAGAAATTTCAAAGAGTCGTGACGCGTTTAGATAAACCCTTTTCGCCCACCGAAGTTCATGATTGACGCGCTATACGGGGTCTTGGACTCCAAACTTGAAAACGCACCATGTAGCTCGCTAAAGGAAATTCTTAAGTGCCTTTAAATGAAAAACTAATACATGACGTCTGGGAAGGTACTCGTTCTTGGTGGAGCTGGCCACATAGGCTCGAGGATAGTACAGGAGCTACGTAGTCTTGATCCGAGCTTGGAGGTCATCATAGGCGACAAGAACGTCGAGAGAGCTCGAGAGGTCGCAAATGAAGTCGGTGGAAGCGTCGGTGTTCTAGCCGTCGACGCGACTTCTGAGGACCTGTTGACAGACGCGATGAAAGTCTTCGACGTCGTAGTTAGCGCCTTGGGGCCCTTCTACAGGTTCGGGGTCCCCGTCTTGAGGGCTGCCATACGCGCTGGCGTGAGCTTCGTGGACATAGACGACGACCACGACGCCACGGAGGAATCCCTCAAGCTACACGAGGAGGCCCAGAGGAGGGGCGTCACCGCGGTAATAGGGTTCGGGGCCACGCCCGGGATAACTAACATGCTCGCCTACCACGGCGCTCGAAGGCTCGACGAGGTCCACGAAATTGGGACTTATTGGATTTGGACGGCCCTCGACCCGACTATGGGGCCCGCCATCATAGACCACTACTTCCACGCAATAACTGGCATGGTCACTGCTTACAGGGACGGCGAGTGGGTCAAGGTCCCAGCACTATCGGAGCCTGAGTCCTTCGAGTTCCCGAGCCCTATAGGTGCATGGGAGGTCGCGCACGTTGGCCACCCAGAGCCAGTCACGATACCCCGCTACATCAAGGTCCGCAACGTGTACAACAAGGGCGGCGTCTGGCCCTCTGAGCTGAACGAGGTCGCGAAGGTCTTCTCGATGCTGGGCCTCACGGGATTCGGGGAGGTCAGAATAAGGGACCAAGCCTTCAAGGCCAGGGAAGTGGCCGTGGCCATAACCATGTCGTTGCCCAAGATCATGCCTCCTGAGGAGGTCGAGAGGCTCGTCGCGCCCCTCTACGAAAGGCTCGGCGAGTACGCGCTGACGGGCGTGGGCCTCGCGACGGTCATAAAGGGCGTTAAGGACGGCAAGAGGTATGTGATCAAGTACGGGATCGCGTGCAAGGACGCGGCTTGGCTGACCGCATTGCCAACAGCGCTCGCCGCCCTAGAGCTCGCAAATAAAGGGACCGCCAGGGCCGGCGTCTACCCCCCTGAGGCCGGGGTCATAGACGTCGAGAGGGTCCTGGGAGGCTTGAAGGAGCGCGTCGTGATAGAGGTCGTGGAGACGAAGCTCGAGGCGCTATAGCAAAGTGGTGCAACTCGCGCAATACGTTGCTCACGACTTCGCATGGCGTAGCTCGTCCGCACGAATGACGACCTTTACAACTCATATTTGATGACCTTTAGGGGTTAGACGAAGACCTTTGCGTAGCTTTTGAATCGCCCAAGGCGCACTGAGTAAGGCCACGAGAATCGTGGGCTTAAGGCCTGAGAGATCATTTAAAGAGGCGACGTTTTAGATCCCCCTTCAGAGCTTCGTCTATGGCCTTGTTGGCCAGCTCGTCGGCCCTCTTGTTGAGCTCGCGGCTTACGTGGTGGTAGTAGACCCTCGAGAACGACCTCTCCCTCTGCTTAACGCTCCTAAACAGCCCCCTCAAGTTCCGGCTCCTGACCTTGTAGCATCCAGTTAACTGCTTGACCAGGAGTTCCGAGTCGCTGAACACGTGAACCACCCCCTTGGGGAAGAGGGTTGAACATATCTCGAGGGCCTTTATTAGGGCCGCGTACTCTGCTTGGTTGTTGGTGTAGCTTGAGCCCAAGAACTCGTGGTGCTCTCGGAGCACTCTGCCCTCCTCGTCGAGCACCACCACGCCTATGCCAGAGGGGCCTGGGTTGCCTCGCGAGGCGCCGTCTATGTACACTCTGCCTACGAGGGCCATGCGCTAGCTCCTCAGCCTGAACTTCCTCGTCTTCACGCCAGCTTCCTTCAAAATCTTCAAGGACTCCGGGTCCTCGTAGTCAGAGTCGTAGACTATCTCATCGACCTCGGCATTTATCAACATCTTGGCGCATATTATGCAGGGGAAGGTGGTGGTGTAGAGCACGGCCCCCTTGGTACTTACTCCAAAGACTGCCGCTTGGATTATGGCGTTTTGCTCCGCGTGCACCCCTCTGCAGAGCTCGTGCCTCTGGCCCGAGGGGATCCTGAGCTCCTCCCTGAGGCACGTCTCGCAGTGCGGTAGGCCCTTGGGAGCGCCGTTGTAGCCCGTGGCCAGAATCCTCTTGTCCTTTACGAGGACCGCCCCGACCTTTCGCCTGAGGCACGTGGACCTCGAGGCCACTACGTGGGCTATCCTCATGAAGTACTCGTCCCAGCTGGGTCTCTCCTCCGTCATCACTTTAACCTAGACTACTGGCCACGAGCCTAAGCTTAAGTTTTGCTAAGGCACTATTACTCTTGGGCCTCTGAAGTTTTAGCTGAGACCTTACGTAAGTCTTGCTCCAAGGCTTATGTCACGTCCAATGGCTCGAGGTGCAACACCATGTGAGCGCGTGAGCGGTCTACGCTCATGATTGAAAGAGCTTGAGAAGAAGGGTAAGCGAGGCGAGGGGCTCGTCGACTGGGCGAGGAGGTCGGGATGTTCGCAGAGGGACTTTGTACGCCTCTTTAGTGATGGCACAAAGATGTGCCGCTCGTGGCATGCCTCATCTTCGTGCTTTCGAGAGCGCCCAAAAGTTTTTTATAGAAACAATGAAGAAAAAATCCTTTCTAAGGAGGATGAGCCCCCATGCCTCTTACGTTGAGAGTACGGGATGTGATAGAAGGCGGCGTCATAATGCTTGACGGAGATACGCCTGTGATGGAGGCCTTAGAGAAAATGGTCGAGAACAACGTCTGGTCTGTCGTAGTTACGGTCGATGACTTACCCGTAGGAGTGGTCACAGAGCGCGATATATTGAGGAGGGCCGTGGTAAAGGGCCTTGACATAAAAAGGGTACCTTTGAAGGACATAATGTCTAGTCCGTTGATAACGATAAGCCCGGAGGCTTCGTTCGGGGAGGCCTGGAAGCTTATGGTCGAGAAGGACGTCAGGCGCATCTACGTCGTTGAAGGAGGTAAGATCATAGGTAGAGTGACGCGCGCGGGCCTCTTTCAAAAGCTCTTGGACGCAGTATTAGCGCTGGCTTCGTTGAGGACTACGATATAGAACTACGAGATAGCTCCTCCCAACTTCAAGAGGTCGCTTCAATTAAGAGGGCCTTAGTACTATTAGTTATTGTACTTCATAGGTGATGGATCTAGCTTAAACGAGGGTAGGGCCCCTTGCTCCAAAGGACGGAGCTACCTTAGGGCGAGCTCGCCGGCTTAAGGCGCAAAAGTGGAGAGGGCAAATCACAAGGTCGGCGAGGGCTGAGGTCAAGAACGCCGTAGGAGCCTAACCAAACTTCGGTCTGGGGCCAATGATCAAAACCTCTGCTTGTAGTGCGGTATCTCTCCTCCTCGAGCTACGAATCCTTTGGGGGTGAAGGGCCCCACGTCAAGCACCACAGTCTTTCCAAGCAGCCCTCCGAAGTCGACTTCGTCTCCGGGCTTTGCGCCCGGTACCGGGATGAGCCTCACCCCGAGCGTCTTCCCGTTGACGACCCCTATGGACAAAACGTCTGACGTCAGCCCGGCTATTACTTCGACGGGAGTGTCCCCTGGAATGCACACCATGTCCAAGCCCGTCGAGCATATAGCGCACGAGGCTATGAGGGTCCAGATGGACGCCGAGCCCCTCTTGAACGCTTCCGTTAAACCCAAGTCCTCGCTCCCAGGTAACATTATCCCGCTGAAGCCTCCAACGTTCGTGGCGGCCATGGAGCCCGCCCTCTTCAAGGCCTCCGCGAGCAAGGCCAAGGCCGTAAGGGTCCCCGGCGCGCCGAAGCTGTCAAGACCCATGGCCTCTACGACGTCTGCCACGGAGTCGCCAACGATAGGGCTTGGGGCGAGCGAGAGGTCGACCGTGCATAGCCTTATTCCCATCCTCTTGGCTATCTCCCTCCCGACGAACTCCCCGGCCCTAGTTATCTTGAACACCGCCCTCTTCAGCTCGTCGAGTAGCTCCGTCAAGCTCTTGCCCTGGCACCTAGCCTTAATGACGTGCTCCAAGACGCCCGGGCCGCTTATCGCTATATGCAGGGAGGCCTCGGGCATGTTCTGCCCGTGGTGGGCCGCCGGCAGGAAAGGGGCGTCCTCCGGGATGTTGGCAAAGACCCCGACCCTCGTACATCCGATGCCCTTGGGCGTCCTCTTGCTGAGCTCCTTGACCTGCTTAGAGACCTCGTACACCGCGTCCACGTTGATCCCTATGCCGGATTGAGCGGCGTTCACCGAGGAGAAGATCCTATCCGTCGAGGACACGACCTCGGCTATCGACTCTATGACGGCCCTGTCGCCGGGGGTCGCGCCCCTCGCCACGTAGGCCGAAAGCCCTCCGACGTAGTCGACGCGGCCCTCGCGCGCCAGAGAGTCCATCAGAGACGAAACGTCGAGGAGCACTTCCTTAGCGCGGTCCAAGTTGGCGGAGGCGTAGGGCTCTACGAGGACGCTTAGAGGAGTTGTCGAGAGCCTCTTGTTGACTACGGGGATCTGGTACCTCTCGACGACCTCGTCGACCACGCTAGCGAACTTGGGCAAGACGCTTCTAAGCTTCCTCTCCACCTTGTCCATCATCTTCGAGGGGTCGGGGTCTATACAGTCCGTCAAGCTCAAGCTCAAAGTGGCGGCCCTTATGTCGAACTTCAAGTACCTTACCATCTCTATGGTCTCGAGAATCTCGGACGGGTGCACGACTATAGGCAAGGGCCATCACCACTTAGCGCACGAAGGGCTTTAGTCTAGCTCCTAGATAAAAAGGTCTTGCTGGCAAGGGGCTCATATGTCCAAGGCCTAATGGTCGTCTGGGTATTGCCAAGAGCTGAGATGTGTCGTCTACTTGCATGTCATGTTCTTGGAGCTAGGACCGTAAGCGACGAGGCCGCGCCTCCTCATATCCTGTGCATCGCCCTGAAGATGTCTGAGTGCTGGACGAAGACCTCGACGCCCAGCTCCTTCGCCTTTGCCTCGAGCCTCTCCCTCAGCTCGCTTAAGCCGCAAGTGGACTTGCTCATGTCTGCGATCATTATCATGGCGAAGAACCCCCTCAAGACCGTCTGGCTTATATCCTCGATGTTGACGTTGTGGCTGGCCAAGACGCTCGCGATCCCAGCCACTATGCCCGGCCTGTCGACGCCTATGACCGTAATGACTATCAGGTCCTTGTCCTGCTGAGCGCCCAAGGCCCTTCACTGAGGCAATAGACCTGCGCACAAGGCTTTTAAGCTTTTCAAACCCCCTTCGTGAATCTTGTGATCGAACTCGGGACGTCAAGCTCCTCTAACGGAGAGAGCTACTTAGCAGCTCTGCGTCGCGAGACGAGCCCGTATATTCCATGAAGCCCTATGGTTAACCCGGCTAATGATAGCGAGAAGGCCAATATCGATAAAATGATGGACTTTTCGATGACTTCGATCACCATGAGGAACGAGACCACAAAGCTGACTACCAAAAGCACGCCTCCGACTACCGTCTCGACGGCTTCTCTCTCCAACTTAACCATAGAGCCAGCACTTCACGTGGTGTCCCTTATCGACTTCTACCGTGGGCGGCTCCTTTACATCACAAAGCCCCTTCACGAGGGTCGGGCACCTCGGATGGAAGCGGCAGCCAGGCGGAGGGTCTATCAAGTTGGGCGGCTCGCCAGCAGGCACTTCTTTGATCGTAAAGCGGTTCGACGAGTCGGGATCCGGTATGACGTTCAAAAGCGCTTTAGTGTAAGGGTGCATCGGATTGCGCAGTATCTCCTTCGTGTCCGCGCTCTCGACTACGTGGGCGGCGTACATTATGTAGATCCTCTCCGAGAAGTACCTCGTCGTCGAGAGGTCGTGAGTGATGTATATTATGCTCAGGTTGTAGCTTTTCTGCAAGTCCTCTAGCAACTTGAGTATCTCAACCCTAACGGACGCGTCCAACATGGAGACGGGCTCGTCGGCGACTATCAGCTTCGGCTCCAAGATTATCGATCTAGCTATGACGAGCCTCTGCTGTTGCCCGCCGCTCAGCATGTGCGGGTACTTGTTTATGAAGTCCTCGATGGGGGTCAGCCTGACCCTCTCTAAGACCTTGTAGATCCTCTCCTCCCTCTCCCTCTTGTCCTTGAAGCCATGGATTATGAGCGGCTCCTCGAGTATCCTCTTGACGGTCATAAAGGGCGGGAGCGCTCCGAAGGGATCCTGCTGAACAAGGCCCGTCTCTCGCCTGTACCACTTCAGCTCTTTCCACTCTAAGTGCGTTATGTCCTTACCATCAAATACTATCCTCCCGTCGGTGGGCTCGTAGAGCCTGAGTATGGTCTTGCCGAGGGTCGTCTTGCCACAACCGCTCTCGCCGACGATGGACACGGCCTCCCCTCTCGCTAAGGCCAAGCTCACGCCGTCGACGGCCTTTACGTAGAGCCTTCTCCTCCCGAAGAGCCCCCTCCTAACCTCGAAGTACTTCCTCAAGTTTTCGACGTACAGCAATGGATCCTTCATAGCCTCCCCTTCTCGTAGAGCCAGCACCTGACGTACGAGCCCTCGTCCAAAAACGTTATCGGCGGGTCTTGGGAGCACCTCTCGAACTTGAACGGACACCTCTCGGCGAACCTGCACCCCTTGGGCGGGTCGAGGAGGCTGGGCGGCGATCCGGGTATGAAGCTCAACTCCTTATCCGTCCTCAGCGTCGGGACGCTCTCCATCAACTTCTGGGAGTAGGGGTGCTTGGGGCTTCCGTAAAACTCCTCTGCGCTGCTAAGTTCAACGAACTGACCAGCGTACATGACGGCCACCTTGTCGGCCAACTCGCTCGACAGGGCGACGTCGTGAGTTATGAAGATCATGCCCAAGCCCATTTCCCTCTTGATCTTCTTCAACAAGTTCATTATGTTGGCCTGGGTCAGCACGTCCAGCGAGGAGGTGGGCTCGTCGAGTATCATCAGCTCGGGGTCGGTTAAGAGGGCCATCGCTATTATGACCCTCTGCTTCATGCCGCCGCTCAGCTCAAACGGGTAATGGTGAAGAAAGGCATCGCTTACGCCGACTAGCTTCAAAGCATTGGCTGCTCTCTCCAGAGCCTCTTTCTTGTCTATCTTGCGGCGGAGGAGCAGCGGCTCAATCATTTGGTCCCCGATCTTTATGACGGGGTTTAGGGAGTTCAACGCCGCCTGCGGGACGTAGGTTATTTTAGTCCACCTGACCTCTCTGTTGAAGGTCTCTTCGTCGAGCTCCATCAAATCTACGCCGTTGAATAGGATCTTGCCCTTATACCTCGAGACGTTTCGAGGGAGCAGTCTTATTATCGACTTCGCGAGGGAGCTCTTACCGCACCCCGACTCCCCTATGATGGCGATGGTCTCCCCCTTTTGCAGGGAGAACGATACGTCGTCGACTGCCCTGACCTCCCCCTTGAGCGTCCTGTAATACATTACTAGACTCGATATGCTCAGCATCCCTCACACGCCCTATGCCTCTTTTAACCTCGGATTGAATATCTTATCCAACGCGAAGCCGAGCATCGCGAAGCTTAACGAGGTTATTGCTAACATGATTGAGGGCTCCAAAACCCAGTAATATAAGCCTTTATAGAGGGCTCCGTATGTAAAGGCATCATCAATTATCTTCCCCCACGTCGGTGCCAAGGGGTCCCCCAAGCCCAATATCGCCAGCGCGGCCTCTAAGAAGACGAAATCGGGCACCGACAAGACCATCGCCGGTATTATCGTTGGCAGGACCTTAGGGATGAGGTATCGAACTATAACCCTAAAGCTACCGGCACCGTAGGCCCTCGCGGCCTCCACGTAGGGGAACTCCTTGATCTGCAAGAACATGGCCCTGTAGTTCTTGACGCCGCTACCAAAGGCCGTCAAGCCGATGACGACGAGCAAGAGGACCCAAATGTTGATCTTGTAGAACGTGGATATCATTATCACCACGGGCAGGAATGGGAGGACCATGAAGACCTCGGTAATCCTCTGCAGCACCGTGTCGACCTTTCCTAAGAGCCACGCGCTGACGGCGCCGATGAACATCTGTATTAGCGCTATCGAGACGGCGGC
>CAZLVJ010000013.1:0-20915 GCA_964562935.1 uncultured Nitrososphaerota archaeon | reverse complement strand
GACGAGCAAGGGGTCTCGAGTTATGACCTCGTGGGGCATCGCTATGTTCCTCGCCTTCCTCCTCAACCTATTTCTGAACTGCGCAGAGTCCTTGATGTAAGCTGGGCAAAAGTGGCCGCTGAGGCCCAGCTCCTCGACGGACCTCAACAACGCCATGGCCGTCTCCCAGCTCCCCTGGACCGCCGACACGGAACCCGTCTTCAACTTAAAGCCCCTGACCTGGAGAGCTAGGGCGTTCGACTCGGTCATTTCGAGCTCGTTTATTATCACGAACGAGGCCCCTAGCTTCTCGGCCCTCTCGATGACCCTGCAAATCCTATCCTCAAATCTCGGTATGGCCGGGACCTCCAGCCCAGCCTTGAACCCCATGTCGACCGCCAGCCTGAGCGGGGCGAGCTCGTCGACTACCTCGAGGTTTGGGTGAAGACGTAGTTCATCGATGTCTGCGTCAAGCAGCGTGCTCAGAGAGGACTCGTTGACGTGGGGCTGGGTCGTCGTGTACAAGTGGACGTGGAGCTTTTGGGACAGAGCCTCTCTCAAGGCCTTCAATGTCTCAACGACTCTGTCGACCCTTAAGACAGGGTCTCCACCAGTCACCCCTACCCCTCTAGCGTCTATGGCCTTGGCCTCGGCTATAACGTCCTCCAAGCTCTTGACTGGGACCTCGTCCGCGTAGACCACGTCCCTCCCCCTCCTCTCCTTCGAGAGGGGGCAGTAGAAGCACGACCTGCCGCATAGGCCTGTCGCGAAGTACACGAGCTTCATGCCGCCCATGCACAACCTGCACCCTTCCGGCAATTCCCCCACGTAGTAGGAGAGGTATTTGGTCGTCTTCAACTCATCACACCCAGCGCCTCAAGCAACTCACAAACCCTACAGATCTCCCTCGACGTCGGCTCGCCGCAGTACTTGCACGACCTCACCCGGACTTTTAAGCTAGCACTCATAGTCGATAGCCTGTCCACCGCCCTGACTATCGCGTACTTGGTGCCCGGATGCCTGCCCTCGATCTCGTTCAAAATGAAGCGTATTTCGTCCCTCATGGACTCCCTGACGTAGGGACACTCCACCTCATAGAGGGGGTAGCCCTTGAAGTAAGCGTAGAGCGTCGTCTCCTTCTCGGGTATGTAGCGGAGGGGCTTCACCCTCGGCACGAAGCCCGGAAACTCCTCGACCGGCTTCGGGCCTAGGCGCAGAAGCCTGAGGGCGTCGCCCCTCAACAAGTTCATCAAGGCCGTTTGGGCCTCGTCGTCTAAGTTGTGCCCCGTGGCGACCTTTGTGGCGCCGAGCTCCTTGGCCTTGATGTTGATGGCCCTTCTTCTCAAGACCCCGCAGAAGGTGCAGGCCCTCAGCGACACACCTCTCTTCTCGGCGGCGGATGCTATCTCGGGCAAGGAGTAGCCGAAGAGCTCCTTGAACGAAGTCGTCGTCAGCTCTATGCCGAGCTCGTCGCAAAGCTCTCTGCTCCTCTTCAAGCCGAAGTTTCTGTAGCCTGGGACCCCCTCGTCGACTATCAGGGCGCTCAGAGTCGCGCCCGGAAAGCCCTTTTCTATTTTCGCGATTATGGTCGCCAAGACTTGGCTGTCCTTGCCGCCAGAAATCGCTATCAGTATGCGGTCCTTGGGGTCAAAGAGCTTGTACCTGTTTATCGTGGCCCTGACCCTCTGCTCCACGCTCTTCATGAAGCACTTGGCGCAAAAGCTGTGACCAGAGTAGACCGAGTAGTAGACCGCCTTCGCGCCGCACTTGACGCACTGCAAGCTACTCCCCCCTATGACATGGGGAGCCCTATGTTGGCTACAAGGAGGAATAACGAGAGGGCGCCAAGCGTGTTCGTGATTATATCTACTAATCTCTTGTTGTTCCTTAGAGGGACCTCTAGGAGGGACCTCACGAAGCCGGAGCCGTCTAAGAGTGGTATGGGGAGCATGTTTATCATCGCAACGCTGAAGGACAATATCGTGAGCCAGTAGAGTGTTGACGTCCAGTGCAGGTAAGCTTGCCCCCTCAGCCAAGGTATCGTTGATGGATAGTGGTCGAATATGCTGACCCCCAAGTAGGACCTCGAGCTGTTATTTGGATGAGGGGCCGTCCTGAGCCTAAGCGCCATCGATCTCCCATCCCTTAATATCGTCACATTTACCTCCGTCCCCGGCGCCGTGGAGCTCAAAACCATGTTCAAGTCGCTTATGTTGCGTATTTCGCGATCATCGATGGCCACTATTACGTCCCAGCTCTTCAGTACTCCGTGGGCCGGATAGCCCTCTTGAGTCTCGAGCACTAAGACCCCTTGCGGGCTTGAAGAAATCGTCAGAACGGAGAGGGCTATTGCCAGCAGAAAGACCAAGAAATTGGAAAAGGAGCCCGAGGCGTAGACTCTCATCTTCGACAGCGGCTTGCTGTTCTTGAAGGCCTCCTCGTCGGCTTCGACGAACCCTCCAGGGAGAATGGCCGCCAAGAAGAAGCCAAAGCTCTTGATCGGTACCCTCTCGCTACCAAACGTTATGGCGTGAAAGGCCTCGTGAACGGTTATAGTTATGGTGGCGGCCACGACGAAGTACGGCACTACATCCCATCCAATCGTAACACCTGGGACTACGACGTATAGGCTGGGCTGAGAGGGCCTTGCAATCCTGGCCATTAAGCTCGTGATTAAGAAGTAGAAGGCAAAGGCCGTCAGCCCTCCTGAGACGAACACCCCTACGCTGGATACGACCCTCCAAGTCCTCGAATTAGCGAGGCCTATGGCTTGAAGCTTCCCAGCTACCCTCCTTGACCTCGCGATCAATAAGAAGGGCTTGAGGGAGATGCCGTACCTCTTAAGGTTCAAAAACTTGTACGCCAGCGTGATCGCAGCCCAGAGGCCTAGGGAGGCCGCAAGGCCCGGTACTACCTGCTCCAACGAATCACGCTCCGGCGCTCCGATTTAGAGCAGAACAGCGCTTCGCTGAGACTTAATCATTGCGAGGCTTCGGGCACGGCGGCCCCCCGACAATGAGCTCGGTCCACCCGAGCCCTCGTCCAGCCCCTTTCTCAGCCCCGTTAACCCATGAACGACGCCGCTCGGCCTTAAGGCCGCTCCCTCCCGGGCCTAACCTGGTTCGGCCGACGAGGGGGTTCACGTCCCCCCTACGGGGGAGCTACCCCCTACGGCGCCTCCATGGGGCGGAGCCTCATAGTTTAGGGCTGGAGAGAGCTTCGAGCTTTCCGAGCCGCTTGTCGGGGTTACTGCCCCCGCCATGCGGCCGTTTGCGGTTACAGGGGAGGCCGAGCCCCCCGGGCCTACCCGCCGTGCCCGACTACTAATTAGTGGGTCGAGCTATTAAGCTTAATCGATGTCGAAGACCGCTTTAAGCTAAGTAAACTTCTACTAAAACCCTATCTCCATCCCTCAGGTTCAGCGCTTGGCGCAAGTTGACGGGGGCTATCACTTCCAAGGTGTCACGTCCATAGTGAGTCCTCTCTATGAGCAAAACCGCCGCGTCGATACCGCGCATCTTGGCCTTAAAGGCCTTCACGGATCCATAGGTCCTCCTCCCGTCGCTGAAGCCCTTGATCAATATCCCAGCCCTATGGTTTAGGACCTCTCTAAAGTACATGTCTGAGGGGTCAGTCAGCTTGAGGTTCAGCGTGCCAGGGTAGGGGTCAAATCCCAGCTTCTCTATGATCTGCGTCCTATACCCGTTGAGGCTTACATAGTAAGCTCCTTCACCGAGACCTGTGAAAACCTCCCCTGTTATCACCACGCTCCTCAAGGCCTCGCTTAACGAGGCGTGGAGAGTTGCGTAGACGGCCATTAGTTGACGGGCCCCTTTCTCTGTTATCACTATCGTCTGGCCCCTCTTGCTGACGCCCCTCTTGATGTAGCCCTTAGCCTCGAGCTCTAATATCCTCCGAGACGCCGTTTGTTGCGAGGTCCCCAGCTCTTTGGCCAACTCAAACGTGTTTATGAAGACCCCCCTCTTCAAAGCTCCTAGCTTGGCTAAGTGGAGCAAGGCGAACCATAGGTCTGGATCAATCTCAGATAAGTTGGCGAGACCGCCATTGCTCGCAATGTTGACGTCACTTTGGATCTCCAAGATTTACAGCCTCCTTACTAGCTTCTACATGAGCTGAGTGAAGGGGAAGGGGTAACTTAATCCCCCTCTTAATGCAGAACTTCGTGAGCTCAAGGGCCGTCTCAAGGCTGACCCTGTGGCCTACGCTTATGCAGATGGGCCTGAAGAGCCTCTCGCTCTTGTAGAGGTAACCTATAACCTCTTCACGCCCATCGACTATGTCGATGAGCTCCACATGACCAACGTCTACGAGGGGCTTCTTAGGCCTCCCGCACAGGACTTTCTGCGCGACACCTATTGTGGGGATGTCTGCCACGACGCCCAAATGGGAGGCCAAGCCGAGCCTCCTTGGGTGGGCCACTCCCTGACCATTGACAAAGAGAATTGTTGGCCTGTTCTTCAATTTCAAAAGCGCCTCCATCAACGGCCTTACCTCCCTAAAGGACAGAAACGTCGGGATGTAGGGGAAGGAGGACCTGACTACCGCCGTGCTCTTCTCTAGCAAGGAGAGAGAGGGGTATTCATGGACGGTTATGCAACCGATGGCTAAGTCCCCCCTCCAAGCGACGTCAGCCCCTCCAACCGCCTTTATAGGCCCCTCGAAGTCGTCGTAGGCCTTCACTTTAAACGCCAAGAGCCTTTGGGCGTGCTCAGCTCGCTCAAGAGAGAAGTTGCTCAGAAGCCCTCGAGGCATGAAGCTACCCCTCTAAAACCCTAACTCTCACGGCTAGAAAAGCTGGCCCTCTCACGTCTATGACCTTTCTGTTCTCGTTTATGTATCTTCTAGCGACTTCACCTATCTCTATGTTTATGTCGCTCGGCAACTTTACCATCCTCACTCTAACGTCGACCTCGCTAACCCCTGCTAGACAGGCAGCCTCCACCCTCGCCGCTACTAGCGCGGCGAAGGCATCCACGTACCTTATCCCAGTTCTATGTCCTTTCAACCGGGCTTCTTCGATCAAGGGGCTCGTTATCGATTGCGCTCGTGAGGGTGGTATCCCGATGACGTTCCCCTCATACACCACTATCTCATTGAAGGCCGCAGGGCCAGCGAGCTTAACCCCCGGGTCTCTCTCGTAGACGTAGAGCTCGACGTGCCTCCCGAGGAACTCACCGTCATAGACCTTGAACTCGCAGGGACTCGGGGCCTCAGCGTACTGCTCGAAGGCCTTAACGATCGTCTCAACGAGTTGCCATCCAGCCTGAGTCTCTGGCTTGCGCTGCAATGATATTTGTTTAGCTATCTCGTAGTCGCTCAAGAACCACTTACCGTAGAACTGTGGATATACTAGTTCCCTTACATCCTTGTAGCCGTAGAGCACCATAGCGACCCTCTCGACGCCTATGCCGACGTTCAGGACGGGGTACTCTATCTCGTAGTTGGCAAGGGCCACTGGGCTATAGATACCGTAATTGGCGACCTCGATCCAATCGCCACCGGATCTCACGTAGAGCTCGTACTCAGTACCGGGGGCGTAGTACTTCGCAGCGACGGGCTTCTTGATCGCTTTGAACTCCTTGAAGCCTAGGCTCTCGAGGACTGCTCGAGCTATGTCCCTTCCGTCGTCTGGCACGACGTCCTCATCCACGACGACGCATGAGGCCGCCCTGTGCGTCCTGAGGTGGGTCTCGTCCTCGTACTGCTCCCTCCGGACCCTCACGTCGACGGAGAAGAGCTTTATCGGCTTGGGCCTCTTGTGTTGCAGGGCCGCCACGGTCAAGAACCAAGCGGTCGTCATGTGAGATCTCAGCGTCAGCCTCGTGGGCTCGGGCTTCAAGTCCCTAAACTCCGGGAAGACCTCCCACAATATCTTAGTCGCTACGGTGTCCTCGACGTTTAAGGCCTTGCTCATCTCCTCTATCAAGTCGTCGCCCGCTATGTGCCCCTTCTTGTAGTCGTGGAGAACTTGTTGGAGTTGTTGGAC
Organism: uncultured Nitrososphaerota archaeon; assembly: GCA_964562935.1. Taxonomy (GTDB): domain Archaea; phylum Thermoproteota; class Methanomethylicia; order Nezhaarchaeales; family WYZ-LMO8; genus WYZ-LMO8. The sequence goes on along the minus strand of CAZLVJ010000013.1, from coordinate 14,929 downwards.
CTTCTCAGGAGTCAGGTCGACGACGTACCTCTTCAACATCTCGACCTTTTCCTTACTCAACCCCACGTCTGGCCTAGGAAGGACGGCCAAGTAGTAACACCTATCGAGTATCGCCAAGGCCTCGGGGCCGTATTGCTTCTTCACGTCCTCCTCCTCGACTATGAGCGGGTTCACGATCTCTTCGAAGCCCAAGTTGAGGAAGGCCTGCCTCAGCCTCTGGCAAACCTCGTAAACTGGGTGAGGCTTGCCGACCCCGCAACTCAATATGTCCTTGGGCTTGAGCCTCTTGGTGGGGATCAGCTTACCGTAGGTGATCCAGGCCTCCTCGAAGTTCTCCTTAGACCTCGCTAAGATGTCCTTTACTGGCAGTCTGACCATACGCGTTCACTTGCCTTAACCCTTAACTTTGCCCCCAGAGATTCGAAGCTATCGATTGACCGAGTCATTAATGGGCCGTTTAGAGCAGATAAATGTTGTCGTGTCAAGGGCTCAAACCTACACGGCCCTCCAATGCTTGGGCTAGCTTAAGGGGCTTGACACAACGAGCTACACGACCTCGCTAAAAGGTCTTGAGGTTATTTGAATATTGAGCCATCGTGTAAGGAGCGGGCCCGGCGGGATTTGAACCCGCGACCACCCGGTTAAGAGCCGGGCGCTCTACCGTGCTGAGCTACGGGCCCATGATTAGGCTCTGTAGGTCTCTTTTAAAAGGTTTATCCTCAACGCATTTCAAGGCATTAGCCCAAGAGGCGAAAGCTTGTCAAAAAATGGTGTATGGGGCTTGAGCTGTGATGGTGTGAGGCTTTATTGTCGCTATTGTTTCACCCTCACAGGCTTGAACTTTATGCCATACCTTATGATGCCCTCGTCTTCGTAGACCTTTCTGAGCGTGGCTTCGACTTCCATGCCTATCTTGACTTCTCCCGGGTCACACTCCGTCAGCTGAGCCATGATCCTCAGCCCCTCATCGAGCTCGACTATGGCAATGGGATATGGGCCGACCGCGCGCTCGAAGTTCGCAAATTCAGGTGGAGAACCTCCTGAGGCAATGATGCTGTAGGAGTACACCTTGCCCCTCCAGCTCAGCTTCACCTCTTCGTAGTCTGCCTTCGAGCCGCACTGCCTACAAGCGCTACGATATGGGAAGTTCACGGCGCCGCACTTCTTGCACCTGTAGCCCACTAGGCGGTACTTCTCAGGTATCCTCCCCCAGTACATGGGGGCCGGGATGTAGGCCAAGAGGTTCCACCTCCTACTCAATTAACCCGCGATACCTCAAGTAAGTCTTGAAGTCTATGTACTTCTTAGACTCCAAGTAGTCCTTGACCTTGAAGTCCTTGCTCTGTGCCCTTAACACTTTTTCAGTGGTAACAAAGCTCAAAGCGTCGCATCCCCCTCCATAGCCGTAAGATATGAGCAGTATCTTTTCGTTAGGCTTCGAATTCTCGAGCACGTGCGCCAAGCTTATCAGCGGCAATGCGCAACCGCAGTCGCCTACGAAGCTTGACATGGTCGTCTTGGTCACTTTGTCGGGCGACCCGCCCATGTTACGGACCACGTCGATCGATGCCCTTCCCCCATCAATTGGAGGGGTGAAGATTATGTGATCGTAAGCGTCTATGTTGCGGTTCAGCTTGCTCAAGAGGTTGTTCACGCAATCAGTGGCCAACTGTCTCAGGACCTTTACGTTGTAGGCCCTCACGTCTAGGCTCCTCGGCCTCTTTTCGCCGTCCACCCTGAACCTGTCCCCGAGGGCCTCGTAACTCGCACTCGCGAAGTCCTCAAGAAAAGCTATGGCTCCCTCCGCTCCTCCTTGGACCACGAAGGCGGCCGCCCCGCAGCCCGCTTCATGTTCTAAGGGGTCGAATATGCTCGAGCGCGGGGCATCAGCCGCTACCACGAGGGCCTTTTCGTTGCTGTCGCTCACGTACTTTAAGGCGGATATGAGGGCCGAGGTCCCGCTCTTCGTCGAGTAGCCGAGGTTGACCGTAAACGCCCTCGTCGCTCCTAGAACCGTTGCTAGAGTCGATGCCAGCTCCTTCTCCACGTAGTGCGAGGACGTGGTAGCGAAGAATATCGCCTTCACTTCATCGACGTCTACGAGGCCCCTCTTCGCGACGCCCATGCAGGCTTCACAGGCCATGGTGATCACGTCTTCGTCTGGAAAGCAGACGGCCTTCTCGTTCACCCCCGCGCCTAGGAATTCTCCCCACGACTTTCGAATCTCCTCAGCCTTAATGCGGTACTTCGGGATGTAAACGCTATAATCCAAGATGCCAGCCACCAACTTCCTCACCTCCTGATGCCGAATATGTGCACTACACAGGTCCCGCCCGAGCCCCCGACGTTGTGGGTTAACCCTATCTCGGCCTCGGGGACTTGCCTGCTACGCTCCTTGGCCTCGTTCCGCAACTGCTTAAAGATCTCGTAGACTTGAGAGGTCCCGGTGGCCCCTATGGGGTGCCCCTTGGCCTTCAATCCTCCGCTGACGTTCACTGGTATCCTCCCTCCGATGTAGGTCTGGCGCTCTTCTATCAGCTTCCACCCCTCGCCCCTCTCACAGAAGCCCAGATCCTCGTATGCAATGATCTCGGCTATGGTGAAGCAGTCGTGGACTTCTGCTAAGTCTATGTCCTTTGGCTCGACCCCAGCGACCTTGTATGCTTGCCTGCTGGCCTCCACCGTGGCCCTGAGTGTCGTGACGTCGTCTCGCTCGTATACTGCTATGTAGTCAGTGGCGGCTCCGAGTCCCAAGACGTAGACCGGCGAGTCCGTGTACTTCTTCGCTATATCGCTCTTACAAATTATTATCGCGGTGGCTCCGTCGCTCGTCGGACAACAGTCGTAGAGCCTGAGGGGCGCGGCTACTATGGGGGACCTCAGGGCCGTCTCGACGTCGATCCTCCTCCTGAAGTGCGCCTTCGGGTTATCCGCGCCATAGTAGTGGTTCTTCACAGCGACCATTGCTAAGTGCTCGGGCTTAGTTCCGTACTTCTCCATGTGCTTAGTCGCCATCAACGCGTACATCCCGGGAAATGTCGTTCCGGCGAGCCTCTCCCAGAGAGTGTCGCCTGAGACCCCGAGCCAATACCTGCCCCTCAGCCCCGCGACGTCCCTCATCTTCTCAACTCCGCCGACCAGCACCACGTCGTAGAGGCCGGAGGCCACGCCCATGACCCCGAGCATAAAGGCGAAGCCCGACGATGCGCAGGCGTTCTCAACCCTCACGGCCGGTATCGGGACTATGTTGAGGTCGCCCGTTATCGCACACGAGAGGTTGCCCAGTTGTGAGCCCCCGGAGCCCAGCGTGCCTATGAAGGCGGCCTTTATCTCCTTAGGGTCTATACCTTTGTCGACGCTCTCCACGGCCTCCCAGAAGGCCTCCGCAAAGAGTTGCGGATAGGTCTTGTCTGGATGGTCCCCAAAAACCGTGTGACCAGCCCCGACAATGGCCACTTCTCCCCTCATGGCAACTCCTCCAAGGAGGTTTGCGAGGTGTTTCGCAAATAGACCTTTTAAGGCTTTCATTCACAGCTCGATCACGGATAGTCTACTCAAGAGGGACTTCAAGGCCCTGGTCTCTCAAAGCTTATAAAGGGTTATTATAGCATCACGTCCGCCTTTTGCGAGGGTCAGTACTTGTAGAAGCCCTGGCCAGCTTTCTTCCCCAGCTTGCCTTCCCTGACCATCGTTGACAACAGCTCGTCCGGCTTGTAGATGGCCGCGTAGGGCTCCTTCACCTTATCCAGTTTGGCCTCGAGGACTTTGACCACTGCGTCCAAGCCTCTCTCATCGGCGTATTCTAGCAACCCCGTCGGGAAGTTATAGCCCAGCTTGAGCGCGACGTCGATGTCTTGAACTGATGCCACGTCGTTCCTGATGAGCCAAGCCGAGACGTTTATCGCTGAGGCGACGACCTCTAGCGGGTCTATCCTCTCGGCGTACTTCTCAGGTATGTCAGGCCTCGCCCACTTCCCGGGCTCTGGGTACTTGTAGAAGCCCTGGCCAGTCTTTACGCCTAAGAGGCCCTTGTCGTAGCGCTCCTTGATGAAGCTATAGGTTGCGTTAGAGAACTCAAGGAACTCCTTATGCGGCTCCCACTCAGGGAACCTCCTCAGGATATCCTCGACTGAGGCGCGAGAGGACACGGCTATGTCTATGCCGCCCGTGAAGTCCGTGAGTTCGAAGGGGCCCAGCGGTAGCCTGAGCTTGTACCTACAAGCTGCGTCTATTTCTATTGGCTCCGCCTCTCCCCTCAGGTACATCAAGAGGGCCTCGATCGATATCGCCCTGTAGACGCGGTTGGCTATGAAGCCATTGATGTCCCTCTTAACCAGTATAGGCGTCTTGCCGAGCTTCTTGGAAAGCTCGAAGACCGCCTTCGCAGTCTCATCAGGCGTATACTTCGTCTTAATGACCTCGATGAGCCTCATGAGCTGAGGCGGGTTAAACCAGTGCATCCCTATGACCTTCTCGGGCCTCTTCACGGCCTCGGCCATGAGCGTGATGGGCAAGCCGCTTGTGTTAGACGCAAATATGCAGTGCTTCGGAGCTATGCCGTCGATTTCAGCGAATATCTCACATTTTAGGTCTAGCCGCTCAGGAACGGCCTCGATAACGAAGTCCACGCCCTTGACTGCGTCCAAGAGTTTGACCGTCGTCTTAATCCTGCCCATAACCGCAGCGATGTCCTCCTTTAACGCCCCCTTCTCCGCCAACTTGTCGAGGCTCCATCTGATCTTCTCGAGCGCCTTGTTCAGTATGTCCTCGGACACATCGACTAAGTTCACCCCGTATCCATTCATTGCGAACACTTGGGCTATGCCGTGGCCCATGAGGCCAGCACCTATTACACAAACCTTCTTAATTTCGATGCTCAATCACATCAAGCCTCCGTTTTAATTAATTGTTGCTTAGCTGAAAACTTTTGCCAGAATGTGGTAGCTTATTCGTAGAGCCAAGCAGAGGTCTTGGGCTACGAGATTTTGTGGCCAATCGTCGATCTCAGACGCGCGAGCAACTACAGTGCGACCAGGTACACTAATTAGCACGTAGCCTGGCTCCCTAGAATCGCGAGAAACCCGTCTTTAGGTCGAGGAGTGATGGCATGTCTCGAGAGAGGCTAATAAGTAAGCCTTGGGGTTACGAGGAGGTCTTGCTAGAGGCCGAGAATTACGTGGTCCTGAGAATGTTCATCAGGAAGGGGGAAGAGACGTCATTACACAAGCACGTCGAGAGAGACGAGTACTTCATAGTCGTAAGGGGCAAAGGCTTCTTGATCCGAGATGGAGCCAAGATTCCGATAAGAGAGTGGGATGTCATCAGCGTGAGGAGGGGGGAGTTGCACAAGTGGGTGGCATGCGAGGACCTAGAGGTGATAGAGGTGACCCCACAACCGCTGAGCGACCTGGTGAGAGTGAGAGACAAATACGGCAGAGCTATGCCGAGCAGGGCCTCCGGCGAAGGCGATGGCGCCCCGGCCGGGATTTGAACCCGGGTCGCAGGCTCGACAGGCCTACATGCTAGACCGGGCTACACCACCGGGGCTTGTCTCCTCATATTTTGAGCGGCTTTATTTAAGCGTTTGTCTTCTTGGCCTAGCTCGGTTTATATGTCACCCTTATACAGTCTTTATAGCGATGATGAGGGCTAGATTGGCGGACTTCGTGAAGAGGGTTTCTGGTGCTGAACTTCCCATGTAATGACTCGATGACGCGATAAGCTAGTTGTCTAGCCGTCGCCTAGCATGTAGTGCAAGGCGTTTTGAGCCCCATCAAGGTTGTAGCTAAGTAGAGGGTCTCGAATTTTTATGCGCGACGTAGCTTCAGTTTAATTAACGAGGAACTCTTGGCGCTCGCAAACTTGGAATTCTAAGGAGGGTCAGGGTTTTCGCTATGCCCGAATACAGGAGAAGGCCTAGGATAAACCTTAAATCCCCTTTACTCACTTCCGTTGAGTTGGGGCCCGTAGCTCAGCCCGGCAGAGCGCCCGGCTCATAACCGGGTGGTCGTGGGTTCGAGTCCCACCCGGGGCACCATTGCCTTGGACACACCTCCTCATGGGGTCTCTAAGTTGCATGCCCCCAGAGGCACGAGGTTTTATTGGTAGAACTACTTCTTCGGACCCCTACGCGCTAAAAGCTTCTTTGTGAATCGGGATTGCGCTAGACAAGTTCGTCTCGCCTCCTTAAAGAGCCCGTCGTCGGCATTGAGTTGCTCGCGAAGATGTGATTGAAGCATTTAAAGCTGGGCCTAGTACTTTGCTTTTCTCGTCTTAAAATACTAAGGGCTGAAGGATCCGACGAAGCTAGGCTCATGTGACTAGATCTCATAAACTAGCTTCAGCCCAGAAGGTGCTGAGGGCCCGGAAGGGTGTCTGAACCTTAGACTGGTCGCGGAGGAGAACAAGCCTTATATTTTGCATCGAGACCCTATAATCACTGAACCAAAGAGAGATGGGTGAAAGTACGTGAAGTTACTCGAGGTCAATGGCGTGACCAAGCGCTTCGGAGGGCTGGTAGCTCTAAAGGATGTAAGCCTCTACGTCGAAAAGGGCGAGATACTTGGCCTGATAGGCCCTAACGGGGCGGGCAAGACGACGCTATTCAATGTGATAGCTGGTACGTACAAGCCTGAGCAAGGGTCAATAAAGTTTGAGGGCAAAGATGTGACAGGCTGGCCTCCGCATAAAATCTGCAAGTTGGGCATAGCCAGAACGTTCCAAACGCCAAAGCCCTTCCCAAACATGACGGTCTACGAGAACGTCTTGGCCGCCTACCTCTTCGGTAGCTCCCAGAAAAAAGTAACAGACGTAGAGCAGGACATAACGTCAATATTGAAGAGGCTGGGGCTCGAAGGGAAGAGAAATGTGCCAGCCTCAGGACTGACGATTTATGAGCAGAGGATGCTTGAGATAGCGAGATCCCTTGCAATAAAGCCGAGGTTGCTTCTATTAGACGAAGTTCTGGCAGGACTCAACCCCACAGAGACGAACCAAGCGATAAACATCATTAGAGAGTTGCGCTCTAAGGACGGGATAACAATAGTCATGATCGAGCACAACATGCGCGCCATAATGGGGCTCTCAGATAGAGTGATAGTGCTACATCACGGAGAGAAGTTGGCGGAGGGGAAGCCGCAAGAGGTGGCAAACGATCCTGAAGTGATTAAGGTGTACTTGGGTGGGGTCTATGCTTGAAGTAAAAGAGATCGACGTCTACCGCGGGCCCATTCAAGTGCTTTGGAAGGTCTCCCTAGAGGTCAATGAAGGTGAGGTAGTGTCGCTCATAGGCCCTAACGGGGCGGGCAAGACGACACTCCTGAGTAGCGTGGCCGGCCTACTAAAGCCAGCTTGCGGAGTCATAAAGTTTAAGGGGATGGACATAACCAAGCTTCCGCCTTACAAAATAGCCAATAAGGGGGTTGTGCTGGTGCCCGAAGACAGGAAGCTATTTGGAGCTATGACCGTCAAGGAGAACCTGTTAATGGGTGCCTACAACGTAAGAGACAAGAAGGTTAAGGAGGAAAGGCTGGAAATGGTCTACGAACTGTTCCCAAGGCTGAAGGAAAGGGAAAAGCAACTGGCAATGACGCTTAGCGGGGGGGAACAGAAGATGCTCGCAATAGCTAGGGGCTTAATGTCAAACCCGGAGCTGCTCATACTCGACGAGCCCTCTCAAGGCCTTGCGCCTAGGGTGGTCCTCGAAATCTTCCACGTGATCGAGAAGCTGAAAGAAAGAGGCCTCAGCATACTCCTAGCGGAGCAGAACGCCCACCTCGCTTTGAAGATAGCAGACAGGGCCTACGTCTTAGAAACTGGCAGGGTTACGTTGCAAGGATCGGGTAAAGAGCTTCTCGAGAACGAGTACGTTAAGAAAGCGTATCTAGGCCTTTAACCTCTCAACCCTTCAAATGCTCAATTTTATGCCGCATCATTACCTTGCCGATTATCCGTCAGACATGAGCGGCATTTATTGTTACGAGGGCCTCGCCAAGGCGATGAGGCGCTACTCCGAGCCCTAAGGGAAGGACTGTAAATAAGAGTCCTTGTCATTGGGCTGGATAGCTTCCCACGATCTTGCAGGCCCCCAAAGCCCTAGAGGTGCTGTTGCCACTGCTACACCATCATAGCAATTAAACCTTGTCCCTCATCGCCCTCATACTCGCATTAGCCCAACTCGAAAAAGAAAAAGAAGAGGTTAGAATCTCAGGTTTTCAAGCCTTTTTTACAGCTCTAGCCTTGGCAGCGAAGTATATCGATAGTGCTAAGAAGATTATAGTCGTGACCACGAACACTATGGTCAAGTAAAGCGGCGTCGACGTTGCTACCATCGCCTCGTACTTGGCCTGTAGCTCCTTGTATTTTTCTTGAAGCGTTGAGTAATCGCCTCGTAGAGTAAAGTGCTCGCCTTGAAGCACGGCGTAGTCATTGATCAGTGAGGAGTACGAGTTGCTTAAGCTGGTGTACAAGCCCATCAGCGAAGCGTAATCCTCCGCGAGCCCTTCGTAGGCCATAGGTAAGCTGAAGTCGTGGGTCCACTCTTGGGCGCTACCGTCGTACATCTTAACGTTTGTGTAGCCCAAGACCTCGCTCAACACAAAATACATAGTGCTCGCGTAACCGCCGACACCGCAGTACACTATTACCTCTTGTTTTTTGTCTTCTCCGATTATGTAGCTTGCTAGCGACTTCATAAACTCCAAGCTCTTAAAGGTCGTGTACTTCGCCTCTCCGGTCGTCGGGTCTATGTTTAGCTCGTAGAGCAGAGGCGTTGGGAAGTTCCTAGCGGTCGGTATGTGCCCTACCCTAGCAGTCCAAGGTTCTTGGACGAAGCCCAAGTACACTATAAGGTCCCTAGAGTCTATTATGATGGCTTGGCCGATCTTGCTCGCCACGTAGTCCTTCGTTACTATCATGTCCTCCTTAACCGTACCATAGTAAGTTGTGGGCCGTATCGAAGGGACTATGTCCGTCACGGGCCTGCCCTCGGCCTTCCATTTGTCAAAACCTCCGTCAAGCAAAGCTACGTTCCTCACGCCAGCATATAGCAGAGTTATAGCAACCCTGGCAGCTCCAGCGGTTTTATATAATGCCAATGGGACTGGAGCTACGGGACCGCTCGTAGAGCTCACGATTACAACCAGCGAGTCACTGGTTATCCCATGGCTACCCAGTAAGTTGAAGAGGTGCTCTTTGGGCGGGAGCTCCATCCAAGGCACTTCAGTTGGAACCGTGAAGGGTGCATTAGTGTACCACGAGGCTTCAGGTATGTTTATTGATCCAGGTATGTGCTCGGCTTTGTACTCTTCAGGACTCCTCGTATCGACTATCACCAAGCCTGGGCGGTCGAGGTTTTGAGCGAGCCATTCCGTGGAGACTATTGCCGGAATGTCTCTGACTTGTTGTGCTCGGGCCACCTTGAGTGCTGGTAGCGAAAAGGCGACGGCTAGTACCAGCAACACTCCTACTAAGACGGCCCTTTTCAATCAAACCCCCGGAGATATAAAATAGTGTCTTGTAGACTACATAAGCTTAACGCGGCGACAGAGAGGTTCTATCCGACGATTGGCAGCTCATGGCCATGTATTTGCCTTGACCCCTTAACGCTACTCGGCCGCTCCGGCAACGACAGACCAATAGAGTAGCCTAGAAAATAGGAGAGGTGTGGCCTCGGTGCACGTAAACCCCGCTCCTAAGGGTCATAGTAATGTTGTCGAAGGAAGTGGGTGATGGATCTTCGTATGCGCTTTACGATGTCCTAGGCCAAAAATCCTTAAGGGCAAGAAGAACTAACAGTTTGCCCCTTTGTCCTTATATCGCCGAAGTAAATCGTAAATATGCCTTTCTCCATTTATTGGCAGGCGAGCGTTGTGGTTAAAGTGGTCTTCGATGAGGCTTTTTGCAGGGTTTATAGCAATGACCCAGCAGCCGCACCAGGTAGAATGGAAAGCATCGTAACTGAGGTCAGGGGTTTATTTGAGTTCGTGGGCTGTCAGCCCGCTTCTGAAAGCGACGTACTGCTGATGCATTCCCCAGACCACGTAGAGAGGGTCAAGATGCTCGGCAATTTATATCCCATTGCCCTCTTGGCCGTTGGAGGCGCCATCAGGGCCGCCGAAATAGCGTTAGGGGGCGACTCGGCTTTTGTTCTGATAAGGCCTCCGGGGCACCATGCTGGTAGGGGCTACTCTTGGGGCTTCTGCTACTTCAACAACGTGGCGACAGCCGTCGTGAAGATGCTCTCACTAAGGAGAGTTGAGAGAGTCTTAATAGTGGACTTCGACCTCCACTTCGGCGATGGAACAGCAGACATATTTTTCGGTAGCCCGGGCGTTGAGTACTTCCACTTGCCTCACGGGCCTAGGGAAGAGCAATTGAGCGAGCTCGGGACCTCCCTCGATAGCAAGGGAGAGCAAGACTTATTGGCCGTCTCAGCAGGCTTTGACAGGCATGAGGTGGATTGGGGCGGAATGTTAAAGACCGACGACTACTACGAAATGGGCGAGATGCTGAGGGGGTTTCGCTGAGAAAGTGCGGAGGGGCTATCTTTGCTGTCCTAGAGGGGGCTACAATCACGCCGTGCTCGGGAAGAACGTTAGGGCGTTCTTGAAGGGCCTCAAAGATGTGTCATGCTAGGAGGTCGATATGGAGGTCCCCGATGTCTTAGCTAAGTGCATTGAAGGAAAGGGGTTGACTCGCGAAGAAGCGCTCTTGTTAGCAGAGACAAGCGCTGATGAGCTCCCATTGCTGTTGAGCGCTGCCCTCATAGTTCGCATCAAGCACTTTGGAAGGCTCACGACGTACTCTCGAAAGGTCTTCGTTCCCTTGACCAAGTTCTGCAGGAATCAGTGCGCCTACTGCGGCTTTAGAGCCCAGAGAGGCAAGCCCTACATGAGCTTTGACGAGGCCATGAAGATAGTGAAGGAAGGCGAGAGGTTGAGAGCTAAGGAGGTTCTCGTGAGCACGGGCGAGAAGCCTGAGGAGGTTCACTTAGAAGCTAAGAAGGCGCTCAAGTCGATGGGCTACAGCTCTACCGTGGAGTACGTCAGGGACTTCGAGGAGAGGGTTCTGAAGGAGACCGAGAAGATGATGCCCCACACGAACATAGGTGTCTTGACCAAGTCGGAAATGGCTGAGCTCAAGCCGCTCAACGCAAGCATGGGGCTGATGCTCGAGTCGATAAGCGAGAGGCTCATGGGTAGCGGGATGCCACACGAGAAGTCGCCGTCCAAGGACCCCAAAGTCAGGTTGAGAATGATAAGAGAGGCTGGCGAGTTGAGGATACCGTTTACCACCGGGATCCTAATAGGCATTGGCGAGACTTGGGAGGAGAGGGTCGACTCCCTCTTAGCCATTAAGAGGGTCCACGAAGAGTATGGACACATTCAGGAGGTCATAGTCCAAAACTTCATGCCCGAACCAGGGACGCCCATGGAGAGGCACAAACCCCCCAGCTTAATTGATATGTTGAAGACCATAGCAATAGCTAGGCTGATCTTTGGAGGGGATGTCGCCGTTCAGGCCCCTCCGAACTTGAATTTGAGGGCTTACCACACATACTTGTTGGCTGGGATAAGCGACTGGGGCGGGATATCTCCTCTAACGCCGGACTTCGTCAACATTGCTTACCCTTGGCCTAGCATAAGCGAGGTCTACGAGAAGACGAGGGCCATGGGCTTCGAGCTCCGAGAGAGGCTCCCTATCTATCCGGCTTTCATCGCTCGAGGCTGGATCTCCGAGCTCTTGAGGGAGAGAGTTAAATCTCTAGTCGACGAAACGGGTCTGGTCAGGAGTGGAGAGGGTGAGTATTAACTTGAGGCTTTTGGAGAGCTCTCTTAAAAACTTAGATCCGGAGTTCTCAAGGGCCTTGGAGAAGGCCCTTTCCGGGAAGGCGATTGACGAGAACGATGCGTTGAGGTTATTGAGCTCGAGCTACGATGAGGCCTTAATGTTAGCTCTCGCGGCCGATTACGCTCGGAAAATGTACGTGGGCGATGTAGTCACGTTCGTGGTCAACAGGAACATAAACTTCACGAATGAGTGTATCATAAGGTGCCTCTTCTGCGCCTACTCGAGGCCATTGGGCTCTCCCGACGGGTATCTGCTCAGCGTCGAGGAGGTGGTCTCAAGAGCTTACGAGGCTTGGAAGAGAGGCGCGACGGAGGTCTGCATCCAGGGGGCCATAAACCCTAAGGTGCCCGTTGACTACTATTTCGAGATATTGAAGAGGATCAAGGAGAAGGTGCCTCAGATGCACATACACGCCTTCTCCCCCCAAGAGGTCCACTACATAGCTTCGAGGCTGGGGACGACCTATAGAGACACCTTAAAAGCCCTTCGAGAGGCTGGGCTAGACAGCATGCCAGGGACGGCCGCGGAGATGCTCGACGACGACGTCAGAAAGGTCATAGCTCCCAACAAGATCACGACCAATCAGTGGATTGAGATAATAAAGGAGGCCCATAAGCTGGGCATCCCGACGACGGCGACGATGATGTACGGACACGTCGACGATAACGTGCACAGAGTGAGGCACATGAAGATAGTCAGGGACCTACAGATGGAGACCAAGGGGTTTACGGAGTTTGTCTTGTTACCGTTCGTCCACTACAGAACTAGGCTTTACAGAGAGGGCTTGAGCAGAGCAGGGACTACGTGGCTCGAGGATTTAAAGGTCCACGCGGTCGCGAGGCTCTTCTTCTTGGGATACATAAAGAACATCCAGGTCTCTTGGGTCAAGCTAGGCCCCAAGATGGCTCAAATGATGTTGCAGGCCGGGGCAAATGACGTGGGGGGGACTTTAATGGAGGAGAACATTTCTAGAGAGGCGGGCTCTCTCTACGGGAGCTACATGGACGTTAAAGAGATCGTGGAGCTGATCAGGGGCATCGGGAGAATACCAGCACAGAGGACCACTACTTACGAGATAATAAGGGTCTACGGTTAGCTGGCCCGAAGCACTTGAAGACCACGGCCTCGGCACAACCCCTCTTCGCTATAGAGGCATAGATGTTCTTGGAGAACCTGAGACCTAGCTCCTCACCGTCCAGCACTATGAAGTTCGCTTTAGCTCCCTCCTCCAACACGTTAAGAGGGACCTTCAAGTTCTTGACCTTGCGCACGTTCACGGTGACTATCTTCAGCAACTCTTCGGGGCTCAAGCGGAGCCCTTGGAGCCTCGACACGTTGTAGAGCGCTTCGAGCTCCCTCCAGATGTCGGGGTTGATCCAGCCAGCGTTGTCGGTTCCTAAAAGCAAATTCACGTCGTGCTTCGCTAGCTGACCTAGTGGCGGGAGGCCCGAGGAGAACCACATGTTCGACCTAGGGCAGAGGGCCAAGCTCGTCCCCCTCGACGACAGCTCGCGTATCTCGTCTTCCTCTAAGTAGACCCCGTGAACTATCATGTCCGCGTCGAAGACTTCTAGAGCGAGCTTGAAGTCCCCCCTCTCGTGGGTCCGAGGGGTCTCGGAGACGTGGACCGCCTTGAACAGGCCCCTCTCGACGCATCTCCGCCTCATCTGGGCGAGCTCGTCAGCTGTATACCTCAGGGGAGAGTCGAGGCCCAAGCCGTCGGACCCCTCGAGGACCTCGTCCAGAAGCAGAGAGCCGTCCGCTCTCTTGGGCCTAGTCAGAAGGACCGCGTTCAGGCCAGCTCGCTCAGAGGCCTGCCTTAGCTGACCCACGACGTCGGCCCTCTCGCAGAACACTATCGCCGTGTAGACGCCTTGTTTTACGAGCTTGCCGAAAAGGTTTAGAGAGCTCCTCAGAACCTCTCGGGGGCTCAGCTTCGCTACGAGCTTGTGCTTGAGGCCTTGCGGCTCGCTCACGAGCTCTGAAAGCCCCAAGTCCAAGCCGACCTCTTGAAAGGCGTAGTCCAGCACGTGGATGTGTGCGTTGACCAGCGCCGGCATGGCGATGCCGTTCCTGAACGTCAGGCCTCCTCTCTTGAAACCGTCGTTTATCGACTTTACGACTCCGTCCTCTAGCTCTATGCTCACCCTCCTCTGAATCCTGAGCTCCTCGCCTAGCAACGCCATGCCCACGTTGATTATCATTTCCCTCACCCCCGATACTTGACGTCGTATATGAGGTGGACCTCATTGCCACACTGGCAACGGCTCAAGGACTTCAGCTCGAATACGGGCGACTCCTCGGTTGTGGAGAAGCCGTCGCCCATGACCAAGCTCACGGCATCCCTACCACCGAATATGTAGGGGGCTATCGTGACCCTCAGCTCGTTGACCACGCGGTCTTTGAATAGATGCCATATGAGATCCCCGCCCCCCTCGACCATTATGGTCTCGTAGCCCAGCGAGCCCAGCGCCTCCATGGCCTTCCTCATGTCTATTGGTGGCCTTTCGGACAATGGCAGGACCTCTACGCCCATCTCTCTCAGCCTCTCGACCTTCTCTCGCGGAGCGCTCTCCGTTGTCAAGACTATCGTCTTGGAGATCTTCAACGTGTAGACCCTAGCGGTCAGGGGGGTTCGGAGCAGGCCGTCGACGACTATTCTGTCGGGGTTCTTGCCCTCAACGTACTTTAGCCTCAGAGATGGGTCGTCTACGATCACCGTGTTGGCTCCGACCATTATTGCATCGCACTGCGCCCTGAGCTCGTGGAGCCTCTTCAGATCGTGGGGGCAACTTAACTGACTGTACCTCGTTTTGCTAGCTATCTTGCCGTCGATGGTCATCGTGGAGAATATGATGACTCTTGGAAGTGCCATCCTGCTACGCCACCTCAAAGATCTCGCCGGCGCTCGGGAAAATCTGCGGCGGAGCTGTAAAAGGGGTTTCTCAATCATGCTCTACTTAACTCTAGCCGGGTTCAAAGACGCGAAAAGTGCGGGGAGTTGATGGTGCGGGGGGTGGGACTCGAACCCACGAAGGCCTACGCCACGGGATGACCCACCAACCCATCCGCGGGCAGA
>CAZLVJ010000012.1:0-21617 GCA_964562935.1 uncultured Nitrososphaerota archaeon | reverse complement strand
GCCGTGGCCGCGGCCACGGCAGTCCTAGGGAGGATAGCTGAGCCGGGTGAAGTGCTATGATAGTCGAGGGAAGGGTCATTAAGTTAGGGGACAAGATCGACACGGACGTTATAATCCCTGCCAAGCACCTCAAGTCGACGGACTCCCAGTACCTAGCCCAGCACGTCTTCGAGCCAATAGACCCCGAGTTCCACAAGAAGGCCCGGGGAGCGATAATAGTCGCTGGCAAAGTGTTCGGAATGGGCTCCTCGAGGGAGCAAGCCGCCATAGCAATAAAGGCTACTGGCGTGAGGGCCGTTGTCGCTGAGTCCTTTGCTAGGATATTTTACAGGAACGCAATAAACAACGGCCTGCCAGCGATAGCTTGCCCCAGCATAGCAAGCGAAGTGAAGGACGGGGACTTTATAACGGTCAACGTGGAAACGGGCGAGGTCAGGGTCGGGGACAAGGTCCTGAAGGGCAAGAGTATCAGCGGAATGGCTCTGGAAATACTGAAGGCAGGGGGCCTCATAGAGTATCTGAGGCAATTGCAGAGGAGGCAACTAAGCTAAGGTCCTAGACAGGGGTTCTTTCAATGAATCTCTCAATAGTAACTTATTAAAATAAAATAATGATGATATTTCTGAGAACAACCTCAAAAAAGGAGGCTCTCGACTAGTAAACGAGTCCGTGGGATCCATTTATTGTTGCGACGTCGCCGAGAGGCGAAGGCACGTGCTGGAACTTGACGAGAGAGGTCTTCGCTCTTTGATCGAAAACCGGGTCGGGGGAGAGCCTTGGGGCTCATAGACCCGCTCACAGCACTTGTGGTGTCTTTAAGCGCTTTGGTCTTAATGATAATCAAGCGCATGAGATTGGGAATCGCGCTCAACGTCGCTGCCATCATGTTGGCGCTCCTCTCCATCGACTTTGACGACGTCCCTCGAGCTCTGTACTCCAGCGTCGACCCCCTGACCGTCGAGGGGCAACTCGCCCTGTCCATAACCATTACCTCCTTCGGCGTAATGCTACTCAGCCAGCTCTACAAGGATGTAGGGGCGATGGACTTGTTGAACGAGTCCCTCGAGAGCATATTGAGGAGCCCCAAAGCTGTTTTAACTGTAATCCCGACGGCGATCGGGCTCTTACCAGTAGCTGGCGGGGCCTTGATGTCTGCGCCGATAGTGGACGCTGAGGGCGATAGGTTAGGATTTTCAAAGCCCAAGAAGGTCTACGTAAACCTCTGGTTCAGACACCTAATATTTCCAGCGTACCCCTTAGCGCCCACGTTCATAATAGCCGTAGCCCTGACTGGGATGACCACCGTGACCCTTTTCTTGATGATACTGCCAGCCGTGGCGATCATGGCCATAGTAGGCTACGTAGTCAGCTTCAGAGGGGCTAAGAGGGCCTCAGAAGTTCGAGGGCCGTCGGGCAAGGGCCTAGGCCTCAAAAGCTTTTTAAGGGCTTTCTCACCCATCGCGACCTCTATAGCCGGAGCCATAGGGCTAGCCCTCTTAAGCCACGAGCTCACTGAGCGCGGGCTCGACGTCTTGATCGCAGTGGTCGTGGGGCTCGTGACGCTGGCGGCCACGGCCAAGGTGACCCTTAGAAATCTGTTTAGTGCTCTCAGGAGCTCGGCGATATATGACGTGACCCTCGCGACGCTCGGGGCCTTCTTACTCAGGAGCGTCATAGGCGCCTCGGGCCTCTCAGAGTCTCTAAGGGGCCTAATGCCTAGCGGTAGTCCTAGCCTCCTGCTGGCGGTCGCTGTCCCGAGCTTGTGCAGCTTTTGCCTCGGGTCCGCTTCTGGGGGTTTGGCCATAAGCATCTCGGTGCTCAGGGGCATAGTGGACATCTCGTCTAAAGAAATGGCCCTAATGTACATGGCCGCATGCCTAGGGTACGCGATCTCGCCGCTTCACCTATGCCTACTCTTCACAGTGGACTACTTCAAGGCTGACCTGAAGGAGGTCTACAAAGCCACCTTGCCTTCATTCATGGTGAGCCTCACGGCCATAACCACCTTGTATGCCCTAATTTAATGCCCTAATCGGTAGCGGGGTAAGACCGCGTAATGATTGTCACAAGCAGAGAGGTGTTGCCATGGAGGGCCGAGTAGCTTGGACTGAATGCTTGAATGCTGGAGAACTTCACCAGTATTTCGTGAATGGCGAGCAACTAAAACCTAGGCACTTAAATGCGATTCCGTTAACTTGTGGCAATAAGTCGCAAAGTCACAAGCCGATTGACGGAGTGGTCAAAGGAAATCCATCCTTCAAAGAGTTTACGGCCTTGCACCTTGATGTCTCAACCCTTTTCGTCTCCTTAATCATCACCTCTATCTCTACAAGTTCAAATGGAGATGCTAAAGACCCTTGTTCACGGACTCCCCAAGGTGACGCACTCTAACGCCTAATTGAGATCTCGGAGTTGTCATCGAGCCGGATCGAGGAAGCCATGACCCTTTAAGATGAATTGATATGTGCGCGCTTTATCGAGGCATTTAAGTAGCGCGGGGTCGAGGTTGAAGTCAAGGAGCTCTAGGCATTACCACCGATATTATGAGGGCTACGGTCACCATCGGTAGCACGTACTTCCAAAACAGTACCAATGCTTGGTCCACCCTAAACCTCCCGGTTATTGTCCTGATCCACGTTATGATCGTCACCACAGCCAAGTACTCCACGACCGTTATTATCAAGGCTGCGCACCACGGAAGCCAAGCGAAGGGAACGAAGCCCCCGAAGAAGAGCATGGTTATTAAAAGCGAGCCCACCACGACCTCTACGTCGTGAAGACCGAGTATCAGGGCTAACTTGAAGCCCGAGTACTCCGTGAACGGACCGGCGACTATCTCCGTCTCTGCATCCGGTATGTCGAACGGCTTAGCCAGCAACTTGCACTGTAAAGCCAACAGGGCTGAGATAAGAGACAGCACCATGGGAACGAAGGTGCGCGGGTCAGACCAGAGCCTCCACGCCTCGAGGCACGATCGGTACAGTGAGTATCCAGCTCCGTAAAACGCACTCGACAAGACCACTGGCGTTAGTATCGAGGCCACGAAGGCGACCTCGTAAGCAAGGGTCATGCTGAACAGCCTCGAGGTCCCAATGGCGCTGAAGGGATTCGGAGTCAGCGCTCCAACAAGTGCAAGCGCTATAGTCGGCCAGATGAGGAGGTACATCGCCAGCATGATGTCGTAATCCGATGCTATCGGCCGAGGCGCTATCGGCAACATGAGGGCCAGCGCGACGACCGAGCCTATGGCTATCGATAAGAGGATCACCGATAGCCTCGGGCTAGAGCCCTCGATCGAGACGTCCTCCTTAAAGAATAGCTTGAGGTAATCAGCTATTGGTTGTAATATTCCGAAGGGGCCTGTGTATGAGGGGCCCATCCTGTTTTGCATGCGCGCGCACACCTTCCGGTAGTACCATTGCGTCAACCACACCGCGACGCTCAAGAAGAGGACCCCTGGATAGACCACTGCTTCGTATAGCAACTCTAGTAGGCCCATACGATCATCACTACCACGAAGGTTATCGCTAAGACCACCATGAATATGATCATCCAAAATAGCCAGTCGCTTAATACCCCTGTGTGCATCTTCTCTCGAAGAGTGTTGTAGAGCGACCGGAAGAGCTTCCTCCAGATAGCCCAATACATGCTCGCATCGGGCACTCCCGTTTCGGAGGGTCGCAATAATTCGCCACACGCAAAGGGCCTTCGCTTTTCCTTAGAGCTCCTCATCACAGCCCTTGTGGCCCTTCTGGATAAACCGTACGCTACAAGCAGGATTGCCAATACCAGTGCTACTACAAATGCTGCCTCTAGCACGGAGGCTAGTAGGGGCGTCATCTTCTATCGCCCTCCTCTAAAGATTGCTTGTGCAAAGTTTTGAGCAACGGACACGTAGCCTTGGTAGTCGAAGAGAGATGAGACAGCAGGCGATATCACCTTGTCTACGAAGAGGGGCGCGATCAGGCCCAATATCATACACAAACCAGCCAAGACCAGCAACGGCGCGACCATGGACCTAGGGGCCTCCTTAATCAGGGATATGTCCTTGACTGGCTGTCTAGCATATACGTGGTAAAACGCTTTAAGATAACCCATCAACGCTAATACGCTGGTTATGACTATGACCACCACTAACGGGGCTAACCATTCGGTCTCCAGATATGCCGTAAACAATAACAGCTTGCTCATAAACCCGTTGAGCGGTGGTACGCCTGCCAGTGCCAGAGCTCCTACCAGGAAGGCCGTGCTTGTCAGCGGCATCTTCTTACCTACGCCAGCAAGCTCGTCAAGGTCTCTAGTCCCAGCGACGTGTGTTATGGCCCCAGCTGCCATGAATAGGAGAGACTTCCCTATCCCGTGATTCACTAAGTGGAAGAGGGCTGCTGTTAGCCCGCTCTGGTTTCCCAAGCCCATGCCCATGGCTATGTAGCCCATGTTGAGGATCGTCCCATAGGCTATCAGCCTCTTTATGTCGCGTTGCGAGAGTATGAGCGTGGATCCTACGATGGCTGACGCGACCCCTAGAGCTATCAATGTGTAATTAAGCGCTTGGACTATTGGGATGGCTAGAGGCGCATCCCTAAATATCGTGAACAAATACCTCATCAATACAAAGATGGCAACCTTGACGGCGATCCCTGACGATAAAGCTGCAAACGGCGATGGGGCCGCGGGATAAGCATCGGGAAGCCAGAAGTGGTTAGGGACTACTGCGGCTTTTAAGCTGAAGGACCAAAAGACTAAGGCCAAGAAGATTGCTGAGCCTAAGAATGCATTGCCAAGCGGGGGGCCTGTCACTGGTAGCGTTGAATCCCTGAGCTTCAGGGCTAAGTCGGCCATGTTGAGAGTCCCAAACGTTCCGTAGGCGAATATTAGGGCTATGAAGTAAACCGTCGTGGCTATTGCGCCGACCATCGCGTACTTTATGGCTGCTTCCACGGCCTCGGGGATGTGTCGCCTGAAGGCCACTAAACCATAGGCAGATATTGATGTCACTTCAAGCATGACGAATAAGTTAAACGCGTCTCCCGTGTAGACGCAACCCAGCATGCCGGCTTCGAGGCCCAACAACAACGTGTAGTAGTATTGTAAGCCCGTATCATGTCTCATATAGCTCAGGCTGAAGACCGTAGCTGCTAGCACTAATCCTGTGATCAATAGGCCCATCAAGGCGCCAGCACGGTCAACTTCGTAGACTATGCCTATGGGTGGTGGCCATGCGCCGAAGGCGTATATTAGAGGTTGTGTGAAAGAGGTGTACAAGCTGTAAACTAAAAATGCTGAGAGGCAAAAGTTTGCCGTGACTATGGTCAGGGTAAAGCTTTCCCACAAAGCCCTCTCCTTTACGACGAGGCTCAGCAATGGCAATACGAAAGCAGATGCTATCGCCAGAAATGGTTGGAGGGCCGCCATCTGAGCAATAATGGTCGAGTCCATCAGTCGAAAACCCTCTTCAAGTACTTTTCAAAGTTCTTAGATATGATGTCATAGCACGTCCTTTCGTCGGTAGACTTGACGTCTATCCAGTGGACGTAATATTTCTTTTCCTCGCCCTCGCTTATGTCTACAACGACGGTCCCTGGGGTATTGGTAATTGAGCACGCGACTGCTGTCTTGCCGTAGTCGCTCTCTAAGGTGTAAGGCACCCTGACTATCCCCGGCGTAATGGGCATCTTAGGGTGCAAGATCCTTTTGATGACGTTCCAATGGGCTTTTACTTCTGCCACCAAGAAATAATAGAAGAAGTAAAAGACGGCCCAAGTCCATCTAATGACGTTAAAGGCCTTTCGAGGGTTTTTCTCTATCAAGATCGTCGAAGTAAAGATGGCCAGAATAGCTGAGGCTATTAAGCCCAACACTATGTCCATTAATGAGGCGGAGGTGGAGGCTATCAGATATACCACAAAGAGCAAGAGGAATGTGGCTACAAAGCTTAAAGCCTTAGACACCACAACATCACCCCTTCAGTTTGGCTATCTTCTTAACTATCGTGGTTCCGTAGAGCCTATACGCTTGGATTACAAGAAATGCTAAGAAGAGAGTTATGGCCATGTTTATGACTATTGCCGTTAAGACTAAGCACTGAGGCACCGGGTCTACGGCCGCTGAGGTAAACCACGCTATTTCCTCGGGGCTGGGCTCCAAGGTGGGCAATACCGGGGCGAAGATCTCTTCACCTAACCTATACCCAACGTATATTATTAGGGCGTTCGCGACGTCACCGAAGATCGTTAACGCTATTAATTTCTTCGTTAAGGAAGCGCCCCTGACGATCCCGTAAAGCGATATCATCATTATTGCGACTAAGACCGCATAGCAGTATAGCCGGAAGAGGTATTCGACGCTCATAATCCCAAGAGCCTCTTGAACTCCTTTTCGGGCATTGAGAGTAAGAGAAATAAAAGTGTAAAGCCAAAGCCAACAGCAAGGAGCTCTGCTATATCGAGGAAGAAGATCGTTCCAGAGAGCTCAAATGGGCCTATCTTCGTTAAGAGCTCCCAAGGAGATTTAGGCGACCAATGCTTGGGCTGATTCTGCATCAACGCTCCTCCTATCGCAAGGGGCAGTGCCGCCACTAAGGCTATCAGCACCAAGCCCGCAGTGAATAGAGCGATGCATTTGGCCCTGCTGAGCTCGAGGCGATCTTCTAGATAACGCCGTGAAAAGGAAGCTATCAAGAGCAAGGGGCACACCGCCAAGATCGATCCGGCTTGGAAGCCTCCTCCTGGATTTAAGTGCCCGTGAAGGGCAATAGACACCGACACTATAAGTATTAATGGGAAGGTTATTCTAGTAGAGGTCTTGACTATAATTGAAAGGCCTAGCTCTCTCCCCCCTCCTTCATTCTCGGCTTTTAGCTTCACTTCAGCTATCCTGAATAAGGCCACGCCGCCTATGATCGCTAAGAAGAATACTGAGGTCTCGTAGTACGTGTCTATCCCCCTATAGTCCCATAACATTGACGTGACGGCTGCCGGACTCGAGGTCCACCAAGTCGTGTTGTATACGTTGATGCAGTGCTTCAAATAGAACTCGGCCAACGGTCTTATTCCCGCTGAAGGTGTGTGCGCAGTTCCTCCGAGCAGTATGACCGCCATTACGGTGAGGAGGAGTAGGGCTATTGCTATTCCCATGGCCGTGTCTTTGACCTTCATCGCTCGTCCTCCTCATACCTCTCGGTCTTGCTTATGACGTAGAGGAGGAGGACCGTGTAAATCCCCACGGCCACGGCGACGTATGCTAAGACTATGTCAGGGGCCATCAATAAGAAGAAGGTGAGGGAAAAGGTGGCCGACTGGCCAGCTGAGAATATTGCTGCCTTGACGAGGTCCTTGCTCTTAATCGCAAAGTAGGTGAAGACGGCTGCTAGCGTGAGGGCGAAGGCCATGATCGAAACCGCCAATATCATCGAGCCTTCCTCCTGTCCTCTTCTAAAAAGTCGCACACCTTGGGTTCCACGGGGATGCCGTGGCGGTGCGCTGCCCTAGCCAACGCGTGCGAGCCCACGGGGGCTACTATCATGATTATGAGGGCCGTCGTGAAGGAGCCTCCCGCCAAGAACCACTTCCAGTACCCAAGGAAGTCGCACGCGAGGGCCATGAGCGTCACGCCGAAGAGGGGGCAAACGGCCCCTCCGATTACCCCTACCGTGGCGGCGTGGAGTCTGACGAAGAAGTTCGGGAACCTGTTGAGGCCTATAGCGGCTATTAAGTCGCATAGCGCTCCAACGACGACTAAGGCCATGCCTATGTATAGCAATGCTTGCTCGATGGCCCACCACATAAGCTACTCACCCAACTCCTTGCGCTCGAGGTACTTAGCCATATACAGGTCGAAGATGTAGGCCCAAAGGGCCAAGCACATCGAACATGCTACGAGGAAGGGGGCTTTGAAGTAGATCGCTAGCATCGCCATGAAGAAACAGACATCAAAGCAGAGACAGTCGATTGCCAAAGTCATATCTACGACGGTAGGCCCTTTTATCGCTCTCACCACGTATAGGGCCATGGCGGCCGCGAATATCGGCGTTATAGCGATGATGGTCGTCCTCACAAAGTCTTCGACGAGCAATTCCATGCCTCCGAGGCGCCAAGAGAAGTTGTTCTTTGCTTTACTTTCATCTTATATAAGGACTTTTAAATTTTGCCTCCCCGCTCTTTAGAGGCTACGTAAAGTAATGGCGTGAGGCTCATGAATTACTCGATGTTTTGGGCCGAGCGCCAAGTCGGGAGGACTAAAGGGAAGGGGGCTTAGCATTTCAAACTTTGAGAGGGGCTTAGAAGGAGAAGGATTTAAAAGACCTTACTCATTCGAAGATAAGGGCAGGATGGTGTAAAGTTTGTCAACACTATTGAGGCTCGCAACGTGGGCGAGGCTTAAATCTCCATGGATACTACATCTCAACACCGGCGCATGCAATGCGTGCGATATAGAGGTCCTAGCGACCCTGACGCCGAGGTTTGATGTAGAGCGGTTTGGCATCCTCCTCAAGCCATCCCCCAGGCATGCAGATGTGCTGGTAGTGACGGGCGCTGTGACAAGGCAGGCTGCTGAGAGGGTCAAGAGGGTTTACGAGCAGACGCCTGATCCGAAATTCGTAATGGCCGTCGGCGCCTGCGCATGTGGTGGCGGTGTCTTCCAAAAGTGCTACGGCGTGCTGGGCGGAGTTGATAAGGTGATACCCGTAGACGTCTACGTCCCTGGCTGCCCTCCAAGGCCCGACTCCATAATTTACGGGGTTGTGAAGTTGATCGAGAAGGTGACAAGGGGTGGCTGAAGAGCACGTCAAGTTGGTCGAGGCCTTAAAGAAAGGGCTTGGAGAGGGCTTCTTAAGCTACGAGTACGACGCGAAGAGGAGGGCCCTCAAGTTATTCATCGAAAGAGGCGCACTGTCAAAGGCTTTCGAGCTCGTAAATGAGGTTTGCGGTGGAGAGTACCACGTCACGACAATTACTGGCGCCGACTTGGGGGGCGACGATATCGAACTTACGTACTTCTTGTGGCTCCTTCCTCAAAAGTTGCGAGTAATGATTAAGGCTAAGGCGCCGAAGAGGGATTTAAGGGTCCAAAGCCTCGTGAACGTGGCCCCAGCCACAATCCTCTACGAAAGAGAAGTGCATGAGATGCTTGGAGTGGTCTTCGAGGGACATCCGAATCTAGAGAGATTGTTCCTCCCCGAGGACTGGCCCGAGAACGTCTACCCCCTGAGGAGGGACTAATGTGACCGCGACCAAGATAGTGGTCGGGCCTGTGCATCCAGCTCTGCACGAGCCCGAGAGGTTCGTCTTCAAGGTCGATGGTGAGGTAGTCGTCGACGTGGAGCCCAGGCTTGGCTATGTCCACAGGGGCATCGAGAAGGCTTTGACCGAGAGAACGTTCACTCAAGGCCTCTACCTGATAGAGAGGATTTGCGGGATATGCAACGTCGCCCATACGATAACGGCGGTTCAAGCAATCGAAAACGCGTTCGACGTAGAGCCTCCTAAAAGGGCCAAGTACCTCAGGACAATAGTCCACGAGCTCAACAGAATACACAGCCACTTGTTGTTGCTCGGAGTGGCGTGCGAGCTGATAGGGTTCGACACCCTCTTCATGCTGATATGGAGGGACAGGGAAGTAGTGATGGATGTGATAGAGATGATCACGGGCAACAGAGTTATGTCGGCCTACAACATCATAGGCGGCGTTAGGAGGAACGTCAGCGACCATGAGGCCTTGGAGATAAAGAAGGCCCTTAACGCCCTAGCCAAGAGGGTAAAGCAGTACAAGGAAATGTTCGCCGAGGACCCGACCGTGAGGGCCAGGTTCGTTGACGTCGGCCGCCTTAGCGTGGCTAAGGCCTTAGCTCTAGGGGCCGTGGGGCCTGTGGCACGAGGATCTGGGGTCAAAGTAGACGTCCGAGCAGAAGAGCCTTACGCTGCCTTCGATGAGGTGCCGCTTAACGTCGTCGTGTACGATGAGGAGGACACGTGGGCTAGGCTCATGGTTAGGTGGGACGAGACGTTAGAGTCCATAAGGGTGATAGAGGAGTGCCTTAATAGAATGCCCACAGGCCCCATTAGGGTGCGAGTGCCTGAAGCCGCTCCTCAAAGCTCTGAGGGCTTCTCCATTACCGAGGCCCCTCGCGGAGAGCTCATACACCACGTCTACACGAGAAAGGGTAGCGACAGGCCGCTGAGGTACAGGATTAGAACGCCTACCTATGCCAACATACCTTCGGTGTGCGAGATGCTCAAGGGCGGCTACGTGGCCGACATACCAGCAATCCTCGTGAGCATAGACCCCTGCTTCTCTTGCATGGACAGAGTCGCCCTCGTCGACATAAGGACCTGTGATAAGGTCAGCGTCGATTTGTACACACTGGCTAGGAGGTATAGGAAGTGACCTTACCCTCACTCTTGAGGAGCGTGTGGTCGAATCTCTTCAAGAAGCCTGCGACGGTTCAATACCCCTTCAAAAAGTTGACTCCTCCTTCGACGTATCGTGGGCGCCACCTGTTAGTGAAGGAAAGATGTGTAGGGTGCGGGCTTTGCTCTAAGGCATGTCCGGCGTTCGCCATAACGATGGCCTTTATAGAGGGGAAGGCCCTTCCGATAATAGATCTCGGCAAGTGCATATTTTGTTACCAGTGCGAAGAAGTCTGCCCTCGAGGAGCTATAAAGCGCGGTAGAGATTACGAGCTTGCTAGTTGGAGAAGAGAAGATCTAATCATGAGGTAGCTGTCGTGGGGGCAGTCAAACGCCTTTATAGAACATGGCCATGCTCATTGCGCTTGACTTGCGAAATGCCCTCTTAAGCTTGAGATACTATAGGTTTGATGGGTTTGCATATGAGCAGAGTTGCTACTTTTAGGGGCTCTGACCCTATTGAGGTGACAATTGAGGCGCTCAAGGCCATAGAGGATGACTTGAAGCACTTGATAGCGAGCAAGAGGCCCGTCTTGGTGAAGCCGAACTACGTAACCGCCGACCACCCATTAACTGGCGTGACTACCGACGCGAGGGTGATAGAGGGGGTTGTGAAGTTCCTCAAGGAGAGGGGCGTGGACGACGTGGTCATAGGCGAGGGTAGCGGCTTCGCCGACACGTTTGAGGCCTTCAGGGTGGCTGGCGTGGACGAAGTCGGTAAGAGGTGGGGCGTAAGGCTTGTGGACCTCAACAGGGACGAGTTCGTTGAGGTGCGCCCTCTTAACCCGCTAGCATTGAAGAAGGTCAGGGTGGCCAAGACGGCCTTGGAGAGGGCCATAGTCAGCGTGCCCAAATTGAAGGTCCACAGGCTTACGACCGTGACCTTGGGCCTGAAGAACATGATGGGCGCCCTAGAGTCCAAGGGCAGTTTTCACGACGGCAGGCTCCACGAGAACATAGCGGACTTGGCGTCGGTCTTGAGGCCTAGCCTGACGGTCATAGACGGCATAGTGGCTGGAGAGGTCCACGAAACGAGCAGATGCCCCGTCGAGATGGGCTTGGTAATCGCCAGCGCTGACCCCGTGGCCGCAGACGCGGTTGGAGCCCTCGTCATGGGCATAGACCCTCGAGAAGTGAGGCACTTGGTCTTGGCAGAGAGGAAGGGCCTCGGCACGCTCCGCATGGAGGAGATAGAGGTCGTAGGGGAGCCCATAGAGAGGGTGGCGAGGAAGTTCCGCAGATCCTTCTTGTCAAAGCTGTTTTCATGGTTCTAATACGCGACAAGGCTCGAATGCGTCGGCAAGCTTTCGTTGAGGCGCTCCTCAATTACAGCGGAAAGGAGGATCGTCAGCACGCACAGCGGAGTTAACAGTGTTGTCTGCAACACTAAAAGAGCCAGAAGCTTTTACCGCGGTCTTTATCGGATAAAAAGAGGCGTAGAGCGAGAAGGCATTCCTCGGAAAGTCTTGCGTCATCAAAAAAGATGAACTTTCCGATGACAAGCGTTAACATGACCTCTCTTGCTACGATAAGGTGTGACTTGATTAGCTCGCTGACCATGACGCATTTCTGGATGATCTTAACAACAAATAGTATAACGCTTTTGACGTGTCTTCTGAGGTTCACCTTTCCGAGATCTACTTTGCCATCCCCTCTTATTCCCAATTCTAGGCCCTCTCCCAAGCTACGACCCCTTGAGCCTCTCGCCGATTAAGCTTAGAACGTGATCCATCCATTGGTGGATGACGCCTGCCTCCTTCTCCTTGCCCAAGATTGCGCCTAGCATCCTGAGCTCTTACTTTATCGTGCTCGGCTTGAAGAGGTCTAGCCTAGCGACCCTAATGCCCCTCGCGTGCCTGCCTCATGAACCACTGGACCCTCAGGGGCTTTGGTTGAGTGAACGAGCCTCCGACCTAGCCCTGATCACGCCACGCGCAGTACGTAGTAATCCCCGTGGCTCTCCGCTGAGACCTTTCGATACCTCACTTCTTCCTCGTGGAGGGGGCTGTTAATCACCAAGGTGTGGTACTCACCTCTTTCGCCCAGTGGGTCCACGCCCATCGCTCTACAACTCTCAGCAAGCTCTACGACGCCGTCTCTGTCCACCTCGACGCCCAACCACCTCTTCAAGCCTTTCTTGCAACCTATCACCAAGACCCTCAAGCCGCTCTCGAACTCCTTGTACAAGAGTTCTTCGGGGTCCTCTCCCCAAAGGGGCTCTATGAGAGTCGCGCACGCGTCCCTCGCCACTCCCTCCATGTACTTTAAATGGTCCTCTACATAGACGTCTCCGGCGACTATCTCCGAGACCCCTAGCCTCTTGAGGAGCTCCACGGTCTCCTCCTTCTCACGACCTTTCCTCAGGTGCTTCACTAGCACTGGCACGCCAGCCTTCAAGTGTGTCTCAACGGACTTGCCCATGTTAACTAGGTGCGGACTAGGCCTAGGGAACTCGTAAGAGAGGATCAGCGCCAAGTCCACCTTACTCACTTTCATCAAGGCGTAGAACGAGTCCTTGCCCCCTGAACTGAAGAGCGCCCTCAAGCCCTTCACCAAGCGCTGGACGGTTAAGATGTCTGACCCGATGACTGCTTAGCCCCTCTTAATCCTTGCGCCTTCATGAGTGCATCGACCAATGATTAAAGCGATGTGTAGGATTCACGAGCCTACAACTCCAGAATCCGACGAAAGCCGCCTCACTCTTTGGGCCCAAAGAGGTCGTCAAGGCTTATAAATTCTTCGAAAAGAAGCCGTCGGCCTTCTTGTAGCCAAGCCGCTCAAGCTCTTCGAGGGGCAAGGACCCCGCGACCATTAATAGCTTGACCGAGGAGATCGGGGGTTCGAGGGCTCTCAAGGAGAGCTCCTCGACCCATCTAAGGAATTCAGCCACTATGTCTGCCTTGAGCGGGCATAAAACCACTACCACCAAGCCCAAGACTCCGGCCTCGAGTAGCGTAGACTCAGCGTAGGCTACCTCGCAGAGCGCTATGTGATCTCTGAAAGGCTCCACGAAGACCTCATACATTTCATCTCCCTTGATAACTGGCTTAACGCTCCAAAGCCTTTTGAGGCCGAACACGTAGAGCCTTGCTCGGACCCCCTCACTCGCGACAGTGGCCCTGAAGGTGGCCTCCCCGATTTCAGGGTCGCTCAGCTTACGTTCAACAGTCGACGGCAAGTCGATCCCCTTCCACGACCGAGTCTTCGCGGTTCGACGATCTTTATCAGCGAAGCGATGGTGCAAAGGCCTCAGATCAATGGACCGACGCAAGGAGGTATTCAACGCGCAGAGATTTTGGTGATGAGTCGTCCGGGGATGAACTTCAAACCTAGCTTCTCGCACTCGGCTTCTAGGAACTCAACGACATCACTTGGAGCGTTTTCGACAGCGAGTATCGCCATGAACACCTTCTTCCCCGTGATCCTCTCGATGAACCTCACGTCTTCTAAGAGCTTGTCCAGCTCGCTCTTCGCTTCGTCGATGCTCGAGATGTAGGTCGTGACCTGGCCCACCACTAGCGGATCGACGTTGAAGAGATCCACCTCCCTGACGGTCTCGCCGTAGACTATCCTTGCGCTGGCCGAGACCTTGATCTTCTCCTCGGGCACGCTGCTCAACCTGAGCATCTCCTCGACGAACGAGGCCACGAAGTCGTTGAGCGTTGCGCCGACGGTCCTAGCTAATGTGGCCACCGCCCTCTCGAGACCCGTCGCTCGCCCCTCCAACCTCACGTAGGTTTCACGAAGCCCGCGGACCTCCTCCCACAGCTTGTTCTGGCCCTCCCTCAGAGCCCTGACTTCCTCCCACAGCTTGTTGACGTTTTCCCACAGCTTGTTCGCATTCTCCCACAGCTTGTTCTGGCCCTCCCTCAGGGCCCTGATCTCCGCTAGGACCTCCTCGAACTTCTTGTCGTGCTCTTCGAGCCTCTTCAGGATCTCGGATAAGCCTAAGTAGCCTGCGACTGCGTACCTGAACTCTAAGTCCTTCTCGAGTAGGTCTAGGAACTCCTTCTTCAGCCTTCCAGCGACTCTGGCCATCGGTAACAGTCTCCTAGCAAAGGTCATATAAAAAGGTTGAGCGCGGCCTCTCGGCCGCCCCGAGCTCAAGGATCGTCGCCCAGAGCTTGATGAGGAGCCCCGCCTTACGATCGGTCTTGACAACTCTAGACGCTGTAGCACCTCCCCCCAACGGACTCGACGAACAGCCTCACGTAGTCTGGTGCCGTGCTCGCTAAGCGCGAGGCTACATGGTACGCTATTACCTCGACCTCCAGCCTCTTGTACTCCTCGGCGAGGGCCAAGACCTCCTTCTTAGGATCATCGGTCAAGAAGACGTTCGCGGCCCCGTCAGATATTATGTAGAGGGACAGCTTCGAGTTCCTAAACACCCTCCTAAACGTCTTGAAGTGATCGAGGGCGGTCAACAGTGCTGGCGTGAAGGGCGTCGAGCCCCCGACTGGCACCTCCTCCAAGCCCTTGTATACTGCGTCTAAGTTTCTTGTGGGCCCGGCCACCGCAGTCGCCTCGATCCCCCTGAACACTATGAGGGAGGCGTAAGTTCTCTTGGCGTAGGCCTCCTCCATCAGCGACTTGAGGATGCGCTTCGCGATCGAGACCTTCTTTCGAACTAACATGCTCCCGCTGGCGTCTAGGAGTATCGCATGGAGCGCTGGTATCCTCTCCCTTCTGACCCTCACTCTAATGCACGGGGGGTTGATGACGATGGGTACCGCTGGGCTAGACGCCGCCGACGCCCTCAGGCTCGCCGGCAAGTCCACGTCCATGAGCTGTTGCCCGATGGGCGGAACGGCATCTATTGGAGCGCCCTTGAGAGACGCTATCGCCGTTGCCTTAAACTCTCTCGAGCCCCTGCCAAAGGCGCTACCCCATGCCCTGAAGTCGTCGTAGGGCCCTCTGTCAAAGCTCGTCGGGGCCTCGCTGAAGTCCTTCAAGAGGGCCTCGACCCTATCGCTCCTCCCACGGCCCGTGGCCCCCAAACCGCTACTCGGCCTGCTCGCGTCGGCCTCGCGGTCGCCCTCCCTCTGACCCCTCTCCGGCTCGGGCCTCTCGCTGGTCAGCTCTCTCATCACTTCGTCGAACTTTCTCGGAGGCTCCTCGAAGGGCCTCGACTTGAGCCTATGCCTCAAGGCAAGCTCCATGGCCTTCGTGACGTCGCTCAAGTCGACGCGCTCTCTGCCGTCCAGCGCAGCAATGGCCTTCGCCGTCCTGACAGTCACTATCTCGGCCCTGTGGGTCTTAATCCCAAGCTTGACGACCGTAGCCGTCACGAGCTTCAGGAGATCTCGGTCCATGACTACGTTGTTCACCGTCTTCCTAGCGTTCGCAATCTTCTCCTCTACCTGCTTCTCGTAAGGCTCCCACCTCTCGTAGAACGACTCCGGGTCTCTCGCGAACTCGTCGACCCTCGCAACTATCTCAGCCCTCTCCTCCGGGTCCATGGAAGCCTCCACTGGTATGTACAGGCCGAACCTATCGAGTATCTGGGGCCTCAGCATGCCCTCCTCGGGGTTCATCGAGCCCACTAGTACAAACTTGGCGGGGTGCTTGAAGGAGACCCCCTCCCTCTCGACGATGTTCCAGCCGCTCGCGGCCGCGTCGAGTATGAGGTCTGCTATGTAGTTTTCCAACAAGTTCACTTCGTCTATGTACAGGATCTGCCTGTTGGCCTCCGCTAAGAGCCCGGGCTTGAAGGAGACCCTCCCCGCCTTAATGGTCTGCTCTATGTCTATAGAGCCCGCGACCCTGTCGGGCGTCGCGTTCAGCGGGAGGTCCACTACGCGTATCTTCCTTGACTCGTACTCTATCCTCTCATCCTTAGACCAGAGCTCGTAGTGGAGGTCGCACATCTCGAGGGGGTTGAAGGGGTTGCAGTTAAAGGGACAGCCCTTGGCCACGGGCTGCTCCGGCAAGACTTGAGCAAAGGCCCTCACGAGGGTTGACTTCCCCGTCCCCTTGTCCCCGGCCAGCACGACACCCCCGATCAGCGGGTTCACCGCGTTCACCAGTAGGGCCAGCTTGGCGTTCTCCATGCCGACTATGGCGCTGAAGGGGAAGTATATCTTGTTGTGGTGCTTCACGACCCCTCACCTCGAGGCGCTGACGGGCTCCAAAGCGCCCTCGCCCTCTCGCTCCGCAGACCGTTCGCCCGCTAATCGTCCACAGTTAATGGCGGTGCACAATTTAAGTTTAGCGTTAACACCAACACCAAACCTCTTGCATGAAGGTTCACAAAAACGAGCGACGGCGTTGAGGTAGGGACTTGGCCTTGACGCTTTTTGTTACTAAAAATTTTATAAGATGACACCGAGAAGTTATGCCAGAGCGACCTTGACGAACCGCGTGAAGATAGCGCTGATATCCACTAAGACTACCCTCCGCGCGCTCTTCGAAGCCTTAGAGGCCGTTAAGAGGGAAACGGGCGTTGATCTGTACTTGGACGTGATTTACTACGTTTGCGACTCTGATAAGCTGAACTTCGCTGAAGTCGCCTCGAGGGTCTCGAAAGCCGACGTGATATTAATAGATAGCAGGGGAGGCGGTCTTCCCAGGCCACTTGAGGAAGCAGTCAACCGCTCAGCCGCGAGGCTGGTCGTGCCGCTAATAGGTGGGGGGACTTCGCTCGCCTATCTGAGGCTGGGAGGCCTCTCGGGAGAGGCCTTTACAAGGAGGATGAGGCCCCTCGACTTCGACGCCGACAGGCTCGACGCAGAGAAGGCCTTTAAGGTCATAAACTTCATCGAGCGGATCTCGAGGACCTTACCGCTGGGTGTTCTAAGAGATTACAAGAACTACGTATGGCTCACCAAGTATTGGGCGTTCTGGGGCAAGAGGAACCTGGAAAACTTGCTAAAGCTGATCCTCTCAGAGTACTTTGGAGTCAAGGCTAGGTTTGAGGGGCCTAGGCGAGAGGTTGACAACTGCCTCTACATCCCTGAAAAGGGGTGTTGTGTCGACGAAGTCGTAGTCCCCAAGAGGCCCGCGGTGGCCATCTTCCTCTACGGCGGCATGCACTTCGAGCAATGCCTTCCGGTAGCAATGGCCCTCAAGGGAGAGCTCGAGAGGCTCGGAATAAGTGCTCTCTTGGTCGTCGGGGGCTCAGCTGAAAGCATTCTGACTCAACTAGACACGTTGAAGAGGTTCACTTCAATCGACGGCAAACCCATAGTGGATGCCGTAGTAAATCTCCAGCTGTTCACAATTAATGGGGGACCCTACGGGGGCGACGTGGGGCTTACGAGAGAGCTCTTCTCGAACTTGGGCTATCTCCTGTTCAACGGGCTCATAGCTTACCTGAGGAGGTACTCTGAGTGGAGGAGGGATCCCAGGGGCCTATCGCCGATAGAGGTCTTGACGAGCGTCGCCCTCCCCGAGATCGACGGCGCGATAGAGCCGATAATATCGGCCACCGTAGACGACACCCAGAGCACCGACATGATCGTCTTAGAGGAGAGGGTGAGGAAGAAGGCCGCCAGAGTGGCCAAGTGGATCCAGTTGCGCTACAAGCCCAACAACACCAAGAACGTGGCCGTGATAATATACAACTACCCCCCTGGGGAGGAGAACGTAGGCTCAGCAGCTTACTTGGACGTGTTCGAGAGCCTCGCTGTGTTGCTAAGGGCGCTCGCCGATGCTGGCTACTCCGTGAAGCTCAGGTCGAAGGACGAGCTAGTGGAGCTCGTGAAGGACCTCTTGGTGAACTCGCCGAAGTGGAGGCTTTACGGAGAGGGCGCTCCCAAACTCACCTTGAGCGAGTACCTCAACTACTACAGCTCCTTGCCCGAGGTCCTTAGAGGGGGCGTCGAGAAGGTCTGGGGCCCGCCGCCGGGAGACATAAACGTAGACGACGAAGGCAACTTCGTAGTGCCCGGCATAGTGTTAGGCAACGTCTTCATTGGCGTGCAGCCCGCTAGGGGCTTCCACGAGGACCCGAAAAGGCTCTACCACTCGAAGGACTTGCCTCCGCACCACCAGTACCTGGCCTTCTATCGATGGGTAAGGGACGTCTTCAAGGCCGACGTGATAGTCCACCTCGGCACTCATGGGACGCTGGAGCTGTTGCCCGGCAAGGAGGTCGGGCTGTCAGAGGTCTGCTGGCCTGACGTCCTCATAGCTGACGTCCCCCACGTCTACGTCTACCACGTCACCAACCCCTCGGAGATGACGATCGCTAAGAGGAGGGGCTACGCGTACATAATCACTCACGGCGCGCCGCCCTTCACAAACGCCGAGCTCTACGGGGAGTACAGCGAGCTCGAGCAACTAGTCCACGAGTACAACGAGGAGCGCGACGAGGAGAAGAGAAAGTTGATCCTCTCGCTCATCAAGGAGAAGAGCGCCAAGCTGAACCTCAAATGCGATGACCTGGAGGAGCTTCACGCCTACCTCTACGAGATGAAGAAGAGCGCCATCCCCAAGGGGCTCCACGTGCTCGGCAAGAGGTGGAGCGACGAGGACGTCGTAAGTTATGCGCTCTACGTCGCCAAGAGGGACGGCGAGGTGAAGTCGCTCATTAGGCTCATAGTGGAGGAGCAGGGCTTGAGCTACGACGAGGTCCTCTCGAATCCAGGAAATGTTTTCAAGGGCATGAGGGGTCGCGAGGTCCTCGAGGAGGCCGAGAGGACGGCGAGGGAGGTCATAAGGCTCCTGATGGCCGGCGAGGAACCCGAAAGCGTAGCCAAGAGGTCCTTCAAGAGGTTGAGAGGCGAGGCCCTCGAGACCTTGGAGTACGTGAGGGAGTTGTGCGAGAGGGTCAGGAGGAGCGACGAGCTAGGGTCTCTCTTGAAGGCGCTCAGCGGAGTCTACGTGGAGCCCAGGGTTGCCGGCGACCCGATCAGGACCCCAGAGGCCTTCCCCACAGGCTCTCACGGCTACGCCTTCGATCCTAGGCTCATACCGAGTAAGGCCGCCTATCTGAAGGGCTCCAAGATCGCCGAGGGGCTCGTGAGGAGGTTTAGAGAGAGGAGTGGACGCTACCCTGAGTCCATGAGCTTCGTCCTGTGGGGCTTCGAGACCGCCCAGACGAGGGGCGAGACCATAGGGATGACACTCCAGCTACTGGGCGTCAGGCTCATTAGGGACAAAGGTCCGTGGAGTCCTAGGCTGGAGGTCATACCGCTGGAGCAACTCGGCAGGCCTAGGATAGACGTGGTCGTGACCATCTGCGGCTTCTTCAGGGACATGTTCCCGAACTTGATGTCGCTATTGAGCCAGGCGGTGAAGCTCGTCGCGCAGCTCGACGAGCCCCCCGAGATGAACTACGTCAGGAAGCACTACTTAGAGCTAAGGGACGCCTTCGGAGAAGAGGTGGCCCTCGCGAGGATCTTCGGCCCCAAGCCTGGCACCTACGGGACCAGGCTGCCCGAGCTCGTGGAGTCCTCCAGCTGGTCCTCGGAGGAAGAGCTCGTCGACGTCTACTTGCAGGACATGGGCTACGCTTATACGGACAAGCTCCACGCCGCCGAGGCGAGGCACTTCCTGCCTGAGGTCCTCAAGACTGTCGAGCTGATAGCCCAGGTCAGGAGCACCACGGAGTACGACGTCGGCGACCTAGACCACTACTACGAGTTCTTAGGAGGAGTGAGGAGGACCATAGAGCTGCTGACGGGGAAGAGGGTCGAGGCGCTGTGGGTCGACACCACGGGCGTCAGGGACTCTTTCAAGGGCGTGGAGGAGGCCGTGGAGTTCTGCGCGAGGACGAGGTTGCTGAACCCGAAGTGGATAAACGCCATGCTCGAACACGGCTACGATGGCGCCAGGAACGTCATGAAGAGAGTGGAATACTTGCTGGGGCACGCCGCCCTGACCAAGGCGGTCGACGAGTGGATCTGGTCGGAGGTCGCGAAGGCTTACGTGTTGAACCGAGACGTTAGGGAGAAGATGAAGAAGCACAACCCCTGGGCTTTGCACAGGATAATAGATGTGCTGTACGAGGCGAAGAGGCGCGGCTACTGGAGGCCCGATGAAGAGCTCTTAAAAGAGGTCGAGAAAGTGAGGCTAGAAGTCGAACGACTGTTGGAGTGACGCTCCGAGTACATGCGCGCATGGTACATAGCTGCTGTTAGATCTTTCAAAGCTCTCGCTGATCACTATGGTCCGAGGCGTGCGTGATTCAAGGGCTATGCCCTTGAGGAAGATGCTTGGTAAAAGTTTATAGCCTTTTGGAGCGCGTGTACTCATGCATATGAAGAGGGAAAGGGCTACTTTTGTGGGCATGATAAGGGATCACAAGACGAGGATTGGTAGGATAAAGGCGACGAGGGGTGGTCCTGCTGGTCGTGAGGGTGAAAGTGGGGTTGCGGAGAGGTGACAGGGAGGTCGAGACCAGCGCCCTCGCGAACAGTGGCTACGAGTCTGAGACGCCACAGGTGCTTATGCCGATAAAGGTCGCGGAGCTCCTCTCGCTATGGCCCCCTGCGAGGGAGGTCGAGGAGAGCGTTTTCGAGACTGCTGGAGGCCCTCTAAGGGTCTGGATAGCGTCGAGGGCCGTTAAGATAAAGGTCGTCGCGCCCGACGCGGACACACAATACATAGACGCGGACGCCGTCGTCTCGCCAATAGCCGACGAGGTCTTGCTGAGCGATAAAATGATAAGCGAGCTCGGTTTAGCTCTTGAAGACGTCGGTAAAGGACATTGGAGGTTTATGTGGGAGCCGAAGGAAAGGGTCAGAAGGAGCGAGCCCCCGAAATACTGGAGATGACCGCTAAAACTCGCTCGTTTACTGAGGGCTTACCCCGTTCGCCTCTCGTGCAATGCTCCGGAACAAGGCTCGCGCGCTAGGGCCTCGGCGCATGCCGCGCCCGCGGATAAGATAACAGGGGGCTCAAGAGCTTAAGGCGAGCCTCTCCAGCCTCCTCTTAACTGCCTCTATGAACTCCTCAGTCGTTAAGATTGCCTTTACGGGCCCCTCGCAGACCCTAGCCACGTCCTGGGTCACGTAGCCCTCCTCGATCGTGATCTTGGCCGCCTTCTCGAGGGCCTCGGCGAAGCTCACGAGGTCTCTAAGCCCGTCGAGCTCCCCCCTCCTTCTCAGCGCCCTGGACCACGCGAATATTATCGCCGTAGGGTTCGTGGACGTCTTCTCGCCCTTGAGGTACCGGTAGTAGTGCCTCTGGACGGTGCCGTGGGCTGCCTCCGACATGTAGTGGCCCTCGGGGGACATGAGCTCGGAGGTCATCATGGCGAGGCTC
>CAZLVJ010000011.1:0-24902 GCA_964562935.1 uncultured Nitrososphaerota archaeon | reverse complement strand
GGCCAAAGCCCGCCATGCTTGGCCGCTACACCACCGGGCTTCATTATTCACGAAGGGTGGGAGCGATTTAAAGTTTAACATCATTAGAAAAAGGGGTAAGTGGTCTATCTAAAGGTACCCCTTACTCTATGATCTGTATCGCTTGGTTGGGGCACTGAGCCTCGCAAGCTCTACAGGCGAGGCAGGCGTCTTTGTTTACTACTACAACCACGCCCTCCCTCATTTCGTAGACTCCGGAGGGACACACTGAGACACACGTGCCGCAGTTGGTGCACTTATCTTTGTCTATCTTTATCTCCACCATGGCGGACCCCTAATTATCTGCTCTAGCTCAGCTTTTAAGCTATTGCTTTACTGATCTTCGAGCTCAAGTCGTGGAGCTCCTTTCTAAGTTCCTCGATCTGCTTCGCCAGCTCCTTGGTCTTTCGTGACAGCTCAGCCACGGCGACCTTCTTGCCTCGCCTCATGGCTTCGATGCTAGATGCGCTCTCCTCGACCCTCAAGGCCTTGCTCACGTGCTCGCTTATCCTCTGCGCCACCTTGTCAAGCTTTGGGTGCTTCTCGAACTTCTTCGAACCCTCCATAAGCTTCTTTAGGGCCTCTAGGTACGCTGGCCTTAGCTCTTGAATCCGCTTCCTATATGTGGAGTCCTTAACCCTATCCTTTAAGTAATCTTCGTACGTCCTCCAGACCCTTTGGGCGATGCTTACGTAGTTCTTGAAGAGGTCCTTGAAGGGTTCGATGTCGGCGCCCAGCCCCGCCCACCTCCTGGCCACGATTCGTTTGCCGATTACCGCCCCTAGAGCTATGGCCACCACGCCAGCGATGCCGACTACCATGATCATAGTCGATGGAGCCGATGGAAAGGAGATGTCTACGACTATCGTAGGGTTTTGAATACGTGATAGATTGTAGAACTTGTAGCAGATCGTTGAGTCTTTTTGGTTGGGCTCCGGGCTCGCTCTCAAAACTTCTGACCCAGGAGTGACTCGAAACCTCAGCTCGACCTCGTCGGCGTAATCGACGTACTGGGGCAATGCCCGAAGGACTTTGACGTCTGGAATCGAGTATTTTATGTATATGGTCGTCCTCTCGCCCAGCGCTAAAGAGGTCCTCGGCCGGACGTGCAAGATAGCAGAGTCGTTGGTCGAGGAAATCGCGTAACTCCCGAGACCTAGCGCACGCTCATTTTGTGCGATGCCAAAGCTACTTGCGATGTCTCCAATTTCGAGTATCCTCACCTCTGAGGGGAACTTGAAGCAGAAAACGCTCTGCCTCTGAGAGCGACCGATTTGCCACCCCGTAGTGGGGCTAAGGCTCTCGACGGTGACGTAGTCGACGATTATGCCTGATAGAGGGTCTAGGTCTCTCACTAGCCTCTTCACCTTGAAGAGCCAGGGAGAGGCCGCCGTCGCATTGAATGTTACATCTATGGTTATCGTCCTCGTCTCTCCCAACGAAACGTCATGCATGCCTAGCTTCAAAACGTCGTCGATCTTTGTGAAGTTTAAGTCGCGGACTTCTATGTTGCTCACGTGTGGCGGCGGATAGATCACGACCTCTATCCAGTCAGCGCTCAATGAGGGTATCAATGGGTTCGATGGTACTCTTAGCACGTGCCTATTCTCTTCGACAGACATTAACCATAAGCTCTCTATAGTAATGTTGTAGGTTTTGTCAGGTCCGAGCTGTACGTTCTTAACCCAGGACCTAGAGTGATCGTCTTCACAGACCGAGGCATAGAGGTTGTCCCACGAGGGAAGGCTCACGTTTATTTGATGAGGGGTTGCCGGCCCCTTGAGCTCAATGCTATATGTTACAAGGGCGTAGGTGTAGTGCACCTTTATCTCCACGTGGAGCGAGATGTTGACTGGCTCGCTCTCCCCTCGCGTCATAGATAGAGACGTCGTCGCCAAAGCTAGCACTAAGATCGTGATGCCCAGAGCCCTTTTGAAGCTCAAGCTGGCCACCTTTGGGCGAGGCACTTGAGAGATAATCTCGGCTTAAGTTTTTAAGGTTGTCCGTAACTATTTTAAGTTAAAGCATTTAGTTGAAGAACGCTACCTTACTAACGCTTGTACAGACCATGAAGGTGACTGAGAGTGAGCGAGCTCGAGAAGAAGGTTAGGGACGCCTTGGAAAAGGTCATAGACCCCGAGACGGGGCTCAGCATAGTAGAAATGGGTTGCATCAAGAGCGTGTCCGAGAAGGACGGAGAGGTGGTCGTGGAGTTCGTGCCCACGTCCCCCTTCTGTCCAATAGCATTCTTCTTAGCCTCCTCGATTAAAGAGGCCGTCGAGAAGGTGGAAGGGGTCAAGAGAGTAAAGGTCTTCAGTCGAGGCCACGTAATGGACGAGCAAATAAACGAATATGTCAATAGGCCGAGGGACTCCCTATGAGGGTCAAGGTCAGGCTCTTCGCCCTCTTAAGGGAGGTCGCAGGAACCAAGGAGATTGAGGAGGAAGTGGAAGAGGGCATGACTGTTAAGGATTTGTTGGAGAGGCTCAGCACTAAGTTGCCCAAGAGGTTTAGAGAGCTAGTTTTCGAAGGACAAGACGTCTCCAAAAACGTGATGATTTTAGTAAATCGCAGGGGAATAAGAGAGCTCGAGGGGTTAGAGACGAAGCTCAAGGACGGCGACGAAGTGGCGCTCTTGCCCCCCGTGAGCGGCGGCTAAGCCATCCTGCCAAGCAAAACGTGCGGCTTTGCCTCTTCAATGACCACCGTCACTTTCTTCCAGAGCATATCGCGATCACACTTGACGACCACGGGCCTATAGTCTGGCATCCTCCCCAAAAGACCTTCCTTAGGCGCCACGTCCGTCAAGAGCACCTCCACCTCCTTGCCCACGTACCGCAAATTCCTCTTCAGCGTGAGCTCCTTGACTAGCTCGTCAAGAACCCTAGACCTCTCCTTCTTCACGTGATCCGAGAGCTGGGGCATCGACGCGGCTTTAGTAAAGGGCCTCAAGGCGTACCTGGCTACGTGGACCTTATCTGGAGCTATCTTCTCCAAGACCCTGCACGTCTGCTCGAAGTCCTCCTCCGTCTCAGTGGGGAAGCCCACGATCACGTCCGTGGCTAAGAACAGGTCGACTTTCGACCTGAAAAAGTTTACGAGATCTACGAAGGAGCTGCTTGTGTACTTCCTGTTCATGAGGTGCAGTATCCTATCGCTACCAGATTGCATAGGGAGGTGTAAGTACTTGTAAACCCGGTCGTCGAAGTAGAACTCTATCAACTCTCGAGCCATGGCCGATAGCGTCGAGGGCTCCATCATGCCCAGCCTTATCATGTAGTCGCCCTTGCACTCAAGGAGCGCTCGAAGAAGCTCTGGAAAGCTCGTGCCTATGTCTAAGCCGTATGAGGCCAGGTCTTGGGCGACCAAGTAAACCTCCTTAGCTCCTTTGGATATTGCGTCGACGAAGAGCCTCAGGATCCTTTGGGGCTGGCAACTAGAGAGCCTCCCCCTCGATATCGGCATTATACAGTAGCTACACGAGCCCAGACAACCCACCGCCACGGGTATCACCAACCTCTTACTGGATCCGTTGTACGTTGGCAACTCGAATACAGACCTTCTATCAGAGCCTACGTCCACGACCCTTTCGTGCAAGGCCCTTAAGATCAAGTGGATGGCGTTGGGCCCGAGAATGCTTGCTGATGGAGAGGTCGACGCGATGAAAGCTGGTCTAGCCCTAGCCAGGCAACCAATCACCACGAGCTTCCTGTTAGCGCGATGTCTTCTCCACTCTTCGAGCTTCTCTAATCTCCTCGCTATTTTCCTCTCGGTCTCAGCTCTTACAGCACAAGTGTTGACCACTACGGCGTCTGCCTCTTCTAAGTCGTTGGTTACTTCATGCCCTCCCCTCTTTAGCATCGATTCTACGACCTGGCTATCCGCCTTGTTTAGCCAACATCCGTAGGTCTCGATGTAGACCTTCAATTTTGTCTTTCCCCTCGCATTTCGAAAGAGAAACAAAGCATTAAACGCAAAGGTATCATGTCCCTCGTGGGCTTTAAAGTTGTCGATCGAAACTTGCTAAGCACTCCTCATAGCCGACCCTTAAGTCTAAGCTGTTGATGTGTAAGACCCAACCTTAAAAGCTTTGATGTTTAGGTCTCTCTTCGGAGCGAGACTATGAGCGGGAAGCAAGGAAACAACATCTCGGAGACTTTCGTGAGAGGTCTGGACGCCATATCCGAGGACAAGAGGCCGAGGTTCT
The DNA here is from genome assembly GCA_964562935.1 of uncultured Nitrososphaerota archaeon. Classification (GTDB taxonomy): domain Archaea; phylum Thermoproteota; class Methanomethylicia; order Nezhaarchaeales; family WYZ-LMO8; genus WYZ-LMO8. Next base: position 20,677 of record CAZLVJ010000011.1, on the reverse strand, counting down.
CGGCGAAGAGTAAGGAGGCCAAAAATGCCGTTGTAGAGAGCTTGTCGTAAGGACTACCTTATCTTCGCAAACAAGGGTTTTGGTGGAGGCAACTCCCTTCCTGGCTCTACAGGCTTTTGGGCCTCTTCCCACCTCTCGCTGTGGACGTTCGTCGCATATCCGAGGCCCCTCCATATCTCGTTAGCAGTGTTAGGTATGAAGGGCGCCAGCATTATCGCCAAGGACTTTATGGCATTTATGCACACATAGATGCTCGTCGAGGCCTCTTCTCTTCGTCCTTGCTTAATCGCCTCCCAAGGAGCCCTCTCGTTCAGATACCTATTGCCTTCTCTGGCCAAGTCCATGACGTTTTGCAGCGCATCCCTTATCTTGAAGCTGTCTAAGTTCGACGTGCAGAGCTCGAACTTCTCCAAAGCTGTTCCCCAGAGCTCCTCATCGGTCCAACCTTCTCTCGGAGTCGGCACTCTTGAGTCGAAGGCCCTCGACGTGAAGCTCAGAACCCTGTAGATGAAGTTGCCGAGGGTATCGTTGAGGTGTGAGTTCACGAGCTCTTTGAACAAGGTCCAAGTGAAACTGACGTCCCTCCCCTCGGGCCTCAGGCAAAGTAGGACGTACCTCCAATAGTCCACTGGATACATCTCCAAGGCCTCGTCGATCCACACCCCTATCCTCCTGCTCTTTGAGAACTTCTGGCCCTCGAACAACAGGTACTCAGTTGCCGAAACCCCCCACGGGAGGACATAGCCCTCCCCCGACGCCATCAGGAGTGCTGGGAGTATCAGCGTGTGAAACGGGATGTTGTCCTTCCCTATGAAGCACAAGAATCTCGTGTCCTTGTCGAACCAGTACTCTCTCCATTTCTCGGGCATCCCCCTTCTGGCGAAGAGCTCTATGGTTGCCGATATGTAGCCCAGAACGGCTTCCATCCACACGTAGATGGTCTTGCCCTCGGCGCCCGGGAAGGGCGCTGGTATACCCCACTTGTTGTCCCTCGTTAGAGACCTTGGCCTTAGCCCCTCATTGAGGAGGCTCATGCTCATATTTTTAGCATTTTCAGTCAAGAAGGGCGCTTTGTCTATGTACTCCTTCAACTCTTGCTCGAGCTTTGGTAGGTCAAAGAACCAGTGCTTCGTCCTCCTGAACTTGGGGGTCGATTCACATATCGCGCACCTCGGCCTCACTAACTTATTGGGCTCAAGAAGCCTCCCACAGTTATCGCATTGATCCCCCCTAGCGTCCTCGAAGCCACAGTGGGGGCACTCGCCGGTCACGAACCTGTCTGGCAGGAATATCTGGCAACGAGGGCAGAAGGGCAACTCCACGTCCTCCTCGTACACGTAGCCCCTCTCGTAGACCTTCATGTAGAACGACCTGACGAACTCCTTGTGGTGTGGGCTCTCGGTCCTCGAGTAATTGTCGAACGATATGCCCCACTTCTCAAAGAGCGCACTTATCTTCGCGTGGTTCTCGTCGCACAGGGCCTTGGGCTCAACGCCTCTCCTTATCGCCTCTACCTCTATGGGCGTCCCGTGTTCGTCAGATCCACTGACGAAGATTACGTCCTCGCCCTTCATCCTAAGGTATCGCGCTACGACGTCGGCTGATAGTGCTGAGCCTATCATGGTGCCCAAGTGAGGGATGTAGTTAACGTAGGGCCACGCGCACGTTACTATCCACTTAGCCACTCTCTCCACCCTCCCCCTCGCCTTCGGTAGTGCCCTCCATTGATTCGAGGCCTTCAACTCTTGGCTCCCAGAGTATGAAGCCCTCCCTCTTAAGCCTCCTTCTCATTGAGTAGAGGTACTTCCAGACGACACTGTGAGGGCGCCCCGATATCAGCATCTCAATGGCCCTACGAGCTACCTCCACGTTCTCGAGCTTGCCGGCTATGGCAACCGTGTGGTCCGATATCGATATGGCAGTATTCGTCAGCTCCTCTATCAACTTCCTCGCCTTGCCCTTCTCACCTATCAAGCGTCCCTTGACCCTCACTAAGTTGTTCCTCGAGTCGCCGAGGATGTACTTTAGGTCTATTACGTGAAGGGTCGCGTCCTCTTCTCCAAATATCTTTAGAGCTCTCTCGGGGCTTATCCCGTGGCCTATGGCTCGGATTATGTTCTTGACCGTTAGGAGGTTGGCGGGGTTTGATGACTCCAAGAGCTTTACGCAGACCCTTCCGGTGGAGCTCTCTATCTCCAGCTCTACGCCGTAAGTCTCTTCGACCTCCCTCTTGACGCTGCCTCCCTTGCCTATGAGTGCGCCAACCCTCTCGACAGGTATCTGCACGTAGTCCCTGTAGACTATGCTTGGCAATGTTGTCACCGTTTACCTGCTTGAGCTAATACATATCAGGCGAATAGGGTTATATATAAGCAAGACCCCTCGGTTATCTTGACGAAGGTTGTCCGAAGAGTGGGAGGAGAAGTTCTTCGAGAAAGGGGAGAAGAGGCGGAAGGACGAAGATCTGTTGAAGACCGTGGAAGAAGTATTCGACACGTTCACACTTCAAGCTCTGTACAAGCTCATAAACAAGAAGGTCATAGACGTCCTCTACGGCGTCGTCGACACCGGAAAGGAGTCTAGGGTCTATTGGGCCAAATCCCCACAAGGAGAGGACTTGGCCGTGAAAATATTCTTGACCTCGACTAGAGAGTTCAAGAAAACCGTCTCGCAGTACATAGACGGAGACCCTAGGTTCAAGAGGATAAAGAGAGATACGAGGCACCTCGTGTACGCTTGGGCTTTGAAGGAGTTCAAGAACCTCGAGAGGGCTTACGAAGCTGGCGTCAGCGTCCCCAAGCCCGTAGCGGTCTACAAGAACATCATAGTGATGTCCTTTATAGGTGAAAACGGCGTCCCGGCGCCCCTCCTAAAGGATGCCGAGGTCGGCGATTATGAGAGAATGTTTTGGAAGATCGTGGATAACGTAAAGACCCTCTATTGCAAGGCGAAGATAGTCCACGCAGACTTAAGCGAATACAACATAATGGTTTGGAAAGAAGACCCCATCTTCTTCGACTTTGGTCAAGCTGTTTTGACGAGTCATCCCAACGCAGATTTCTTCCTCGAAAGAGACGTCAAGAACATAACCAATTTCTTTAAGAAGAGGGGCGTTAAGGCTGAAGTCAAAAGTGTACTGGCAGAGATATTGGGCTACTAACCTTGCTCCTCCTCTAGAACGCCGAGCAACCCACGTCGTCTGAGCTCTTCTACCTCGTCTTTCGCGTACCTCCAGAGCAAATCTCCTTTGCCAGGCTGGAAGTCCCATGGGGCCACTAAAACGAAGTCCCCCTCTTTAAACCAAAGCCTCTTCCTCAACTTGCCTGGTATCCTACATTGCAACACCTTTCCGTCGGCGGTCTTGACCTCAGCCCTCTCATTGCCCAAGAGCCTCGTTATTAGACCTACCACCTCTCCTTCGGCTGGAAGGCGTAGCTCTCTCTTCTCCTCCTTCTGCTTCAAGCTTATCCGAAGTGATTAAGCGGAGGCGTGAGCTATTAAGCGTTTCGAGACCTGAGGAGTATCGTCAACTTGCGGAAGGGCTTACCTCTGCTCCTATCCCATCCAGAGTCCTTGAAAGACTCCTTCATCTGGACCTTGAAGTTCTTCTTGATGAGGCCAGCTATCTTACGTGCTAGATCTATCGACGGGAGCTTTATGTCCACCCCACCATCGACTTCCTCCCACACCGCGCCCGTTTGTACGTTGTGAGAACCCCCTGACCTCTCGACTATCAACTTATTTACGAGGAACTTTATCCGCTTGAGCTTTTCATCGTCAAAGTCCCTCAATTGTATCGTAGCCTCAAACTTCTTGCCCACCATCTTGAGGCATGTGAGGCATATCGAGAACTGAGGCCTCACGCTCAAGGTCCTCAAGGCTTCTCGGACTTTAAGAAGCGGACGGACCTCTTCGCTAAAGGTCATAGTCACCGCAACTTGTTTACCTGATAAGATTTGGTAAGCCTCTTGAGGTGTAAGAGCAACAAACACTTTGAGGTCGCAAGACCTCTCGACTTCGCTCTCAATGGCATGTCTTATTCTTTCGACGGCGGCGCCTTCGGAGGACAGGTCTACTGGCAACCACCGGCCCCTTACCTTAACGGAGGAACACTTTCTACAAAGTGTCAGTGAGACTTCTTGAGGTAATACCGCTACCCCATGGATGTTAGCGTAGCAGGTCGGGCACAGGTTTCCGAAGCCCGAAGCTTCGGATAGGCTTATCTCAGCACCGCACTTCGCACAAAATCTCCTCAGCGAATTGCTAGAGGTCATGACATGTCATGCCGGGCTATATCATTTTCACTAGCTGTGCGTGTGGGATAGAAGCTATTACTATCACGGCATCTTTGTGCACCAACTTGCTCTTGACCGCGTACTTAACGCTGTTTTTGCCGAGGAAGTTCGCTATCGTCGCCTTCTTCGCTATCTTCATAGCCTCTTCGATCTTCATCTTCTCGCCCCCATAGAACTGCTCGCTGACTTCTATCTTCACGCCCCCCTCCGTGAAGGTCTTGCCGAGCAAGTCTTCGTCGCAGATGGCCACCACCACGTCCTTTCCGTGATGGTGGACTTTCACGTAGACCTCTATCTCCGAGGGACTTGATTCTGACAACTAAGTCCCCCTCGCGGGACTTATGGCGCCGCAGGCCGTGCAGTGTATCATCAGCACCCTACCCTCCTTACGCAATACCGTGTCAACGCCCTTGCAAACGGGGCATATGACGTAGAGCTTCGTGTAGACTTCAATTAAGCTATCTATTTTCTCCTTCGAGAACTTGCCGTGCAAAACGGCCCTCGTATCCTCTATCGTCCCTGCGGTCCCGAGCTCGTGGAGCAAGAAGTTGAAGAACTGTTCGGGCACTCTATTGAGCGTTGAGGCTATCTCCTTGAAGTTTTGTATTATGGTTCTGTTGCCTATGACCATGACCTTCGCCTTGGGGATTTGGAAGCGCTCGCCGGATGTCGGTTTGGCCGGAACCTGGCTGAGGGCCCTATCGAGTAGGGCTAAATACTCTCGAAACTCCTCGTCTTCGTTGCTTTGCATCTTCTGGCATCTCCTTCATTTCTTGTTAGATCCCGCCGATGCTAAAATAGCTGAGGCAGTTTATAATACTTGTTGAGAACTTCAGGTCCCAGCTTTCCAGCTCTCTAGGTAAGCCTTCTGCTCCTCCGTTAGGGAGTCTATCTCGATGCCCATCGACTTGAGCTTTAGCCTAGCGACCTCCTCATCTATCTCTCTCGGAACGGGATACACGCGAGGTGTTAGCTCCCGACCTCGCCTCACTAAGTATTCAACGGAGAGAGCTTGATTAGCAAACGACATGTCCATGACCTCGCTTGGGTGCCCTTCGGCGGCGACGAGGTTCACCAGCCGTCCCTCGGCCAAGAGGTACAGCCTCTTGCCGTTGACTAGCACATGCTCGGTCACGTAAGGCCTTATCTCCCTCTTCTCGCTCGTTATCGCTTCGAGGTCTTCGAGGCTTATCTCGACATTGAAGTGACCACTATTGGCCAGTATCGCCCCATCCTTCATCTTCAACATGTGCTCTCCCCTTACGACGTTGATGTCTCCCGTAACAGTTATGAATATGTCGCCTATCTTAGAGGCCTCGGACATGGGCATTACCGTGAAGCCATCCATGACCGCCTCTAGGGCTTTCACTGGATCCACTTCCGTGACCACAACGCGCGCGCCCATGCCACGAGCCCTCATGGCAACGCCTTTACCGCACCAACCGTACCCTGCCACGACGACCACCTTCCCAGCCAACAAGACGTTGGTCGCTCTGAGTATGCCGTCTATGGTGCTTTGCCCAGTGCCGTACCTGTTGTCGAAGAGAAACTTCGTGTATGCGTCGTTGACCGCTATTATTGGATACAAGAGTTTGCCCTCCCTCGCCAGCGCCCTCAGCCTCGTGACGCCTGTTGTCGTCTCCTCAGTGCCTCCAATCACCTTTAAGCTCGGCGCGGCGCCCAGGATCCTCTTTACCACTTCGACTTCCTTCGACTTCTCTCCGTAAGCTAACTTGTGTATCGTCGAGACGAGGTCGGCACCATCGTCGATGGTTATGTCAGGGGATTTGGATAAGACCCTCCCTATGGCTTCGTAGTAGCCCTCGAAGTCCATGCCCTTCCAAGCGTAAACATTGACGCCTATGGACGCTAAGTAAGCCGCGACCTCGTCTTGGGTCGAGAGGGGGTTTGAGGCGCATAGAGCGACCCTCGCGCCACCATCTAGCAACGTCTCGACCAAGACCGCTGTTTCCTTGGTTACGTGGAGGCACGCACCGATGGTGATGCCCTCGAGAGGCCTCTCTTTCTTAAACCTCTTCCTTATCTCCGCTAGTACGGGCATGTGGTCCCTAGCCCACTTGACTAGGCCACTACCCCGCTCCGCGAGAGAGACGTCCCTGACCTTGAAGTCCACTACACCAAGGCCTCCTTGAGCGCTTCGCCGCATTTGCACGTGCGGTCGACGGGGATCCTAGGTATGAGCTCCGCCAGCAACTTCTTCGCCTTATCGACGTTCTCGGCCATGACCCTCGTGACCTCCTCGGCGGTGACGTGCTTCGGAGCCCAGACGTCATAGTCTGTCACGAGCGTTATCGCCAAGTAGCATATCTCAGCCTCCCTAGCCAGGTTGACCTCTGGTACTAAGGTCATTCCTATTACGTCGGCCCCCCAGCTCTTGAAGAGCCTCGACTCAGCCCTCGTAGAGAAGCGAGGGCCCTCTATGCATATGTACGTCCCCTTGTCGTGGAACTTAAACTTCAGCTCCCTTAAGGTCTCAATGGCTATTTCCCTCAACTGAGGACAGAAGGGGTCCGCGAGCGACACGTGGCACACGATTCCGCCGTCGTAAAACGTGTAGTCCCTCTTCTTAGTGAAGTCTATGAACTGGTCGGCCACAACTATGTCGCCTGGTGCGTAGTCCTCCCTCAGGCTACCCACGGCCGACACGGATATTATCCTCTTGACCCCCAGCTCCTTGAGGGCCCATATGTTTGCCCTGTAGTTAATCTTGTGAGGCGGTATCTTGTGGCCTCGGCCGTGCCTCGGTATGAATGCTATGGACTTGCCCCTGTACTGGCATAAGAATATGGAGTCGGAGGTCGGGCCGTAGGGCGTGTAGACCTTCATCTCCTGAGAAGGGCCGAACATGGACGGATCGTAGAGGCCTGATCCCCCGATGACCCCTATCTCAGCCTTCTCCTTAGACATGAAGACCACGTGTTCAACTTAAAACGGCTTAAGCAAAAAATGCTTCGCTCTGTCAGCCACTTAAAAGCAAATAAGCCCTTCAAGGTGCAAAGTATAGGCGGTGCATGCATTATGCCTCAGAAGATGAAGGTTAAACTGGTCAAGTGGGAGGACGTGGTCTGCTGGTGCAAGGAGCTAGCGAAGAAGATAAGGGGCTCTGGGTTCAAGCCAGACGTCGTGGTGGCCATAGCCAGAGGGGGGTTTACGCCAGCGAGGTTGTTGTGCGACTACTTAGACGTCGTGGACCTCTTGAGCATCAAGGTAGAGCACTGGATAGAGACGGGGAAGCACAAGGAGGAGGCGACGATAAAGTACCCCTTCAACTACGACTTCAGCGGGAAAAGGGTGCTGATAGTCGACGACATAGCGGACACTGGCAAGAGCATAATAGTGGCCAAGAAGCACATCCAAGAGGTTTGCAGGCCCAGTGAACTGAGGGTCGCCACGATGCAGCTCATACCCTCGACGTCACTGATAGTGCCCGACTACTACGTCGACGAGGTCAAGGAGTGGACGTGGTACATGTACCCTTGGAACTTCACTGAGGACATGACGAACTTGATAATGAGGATAGTGAGTGAGAGGCCCGAGGCAGGGTGGACCCCCGAAGTCATAGCCAAGGAGTTTAAGGAGAGCTATGAGATAGAGTTCTCGATCGACGTCTTCAAGGAGATACTCGACGAAATGGTGGTCCGAGGGAAGCTCGTCAGGATCGATGGCCTATACAAGAAGGCGTGACGACCCCTTCGGGCCCTGCCTTCTTTACCATTACGCTTGCATCTCCTGGCAAGAGAGCCCTCGTAGCGACCTTTGTAAATACCTCTCGATGGTCCGCGTGAAGGTGACCGCCGTAAGGTATGACGGCAAGAGGCTGGAGATCGAGATAGAGGACGAGCTTTTAGAGCTCTTGAAGAAGGAGCCCTTCGAGTACAGGGTCAGTACTGATTGCGTTGGCTCGTGATAGCCCCAATAGAGCTCAAGCCGCCTAAAGAGGACGACTACGTGGTGGATCTCGGGGACAAGAGACTCTACATATCCTCGACCCAAGCCCTTGTTTCAGGAAGATAACGCTAGACATGTTCAGAGCCCTCTGCTCCATCTAGCTCTTTGTCTAATGCGTAGAGCTCCCTCCTACGCGCTTCGAGCAACTCAACCGGCTTGCCCTCAAACTCAGCTGCCGAGAGCAACTCAACCCCCCTGGTCTCTGCCTCCCTGATCACGGGCTCGATCTTCCTCTTATAGTCCAGGTCCCTCAATAAATGGTGCTCGAGGATCATTACCCTCACGGGCGTCTCACGCAATATCCTGATCAAGTTGTTTATGGAGCGCTCCAAACTTTCATACGAGTACCTATACCCGAGCATGTACGTCATAGGGCCGTCTACTATGAGCATGCTAGCCCTTTCTCGTAATATGACCTCTAGCTGGCTCTCGAGAGAGGGTCCCTCCACATCTGACGTAAAAAGCACTTTTTCCTCTCCGTCGCACACCGAGACCATAACCACGTAACCCAGCTTGGCATCGGTTCCATGGGGCACGGGCTCCGATATCCTTATGCTTGTGGTGCCCACCTTTATCTCCCTCCCGTCAGCATATTCATAGAACCCACCGGCTTCGCTTATCCTCGACAAGAAGAAGGTAGCCCTTCTCCTCTGGCTGAAGTTTATGTTCTGGGTCGGATGCTTGACGTAGACTGCCTTATTGACCAAGAGGCGGGCAGACTCGGGCTCATGGTGATCGTAGTGGTAGTGAGTTATTACCACGTGGCTACAGTCGGCGAGTCTCTCTTCTATGACGCTCCACGCCTCGTTGAGCCTCTTGATCTCTATAGGATGGGGCGGGAGGCCGTAGCGATAAGGGGCAAGCGCTACTCCCGGGTCTATCATCAACCTGAGGTCCTTGGTCTCGATGACCGTTGCCATGGACCTCACCCCCATGCTGTCGTAGGCGAGCAACTCTACCTCCATTCAATCCACCCCTCAGCTTTCCCTCAACGGTGAGAAGCGGGCTTTCAGATGTAATACGTGTGAGGCCGAGGCCTTAAAGTCTCTACGATCGATCGTGCCTGAGACGTTCGCACCAGAAAAGCGGCAAATGCTTAAAACCCCATAAGCCCAGAGAAGAAGCGGCAAAGAAGTGGTATCCATGGCCGGTTGGTGGGGCAGGGCCCTTAGAGTTGACTTGACCAAGAGAGAGGTCAGCGTTGAGGTGCTTAAGCAAGACCTCTTGAGAATGTTCTTAGGAGGCACAGGTCTGGGGGCTTACTGGCTGTACGAGCACTTAAGACCAGGCGTTGAGCCGCTGTCCAGAGACAACATCGTGGTACTGGCGTCGGGCCCCTTAACCAGCAGTCGAGTCTACGGGACCTCTAGGGCCACTTTGGTCTCTAAGTCGCCCCTGACGTCGACGTTCTTCGACTCTACGTGTGGGGGCCTCTTCCCGACGTACTTTAAAAGATGCGGGTTCGACTTCGTAGTGATATGCGGCGCCTCGGAAGAGCCCGTCTACGTGCACATGTACGACGGCGGGGCGGAAATACTTCCCGCTCGAGACCTATGGGGGCTTAGGGTCACGGAGACGATCCAAGAGTTGCGGAAGAGGCATGGATACAAGAGCTCTGCTATAGCAATAGGGCCTGCTGGGGAGAATCTCGTCAGGCTGGCCTCGGTCATGGGCGACGGCGGGCACGCCTTCGGCAGGGGAGGGCTCGGCGCCGTCTTCGGGTCTAAGAAGTTAAAGGCCGTGGTTGCAAGCGGATCGAGGCCCGTGGAGGAGGCCGACAGCAAGAGGCTCGACGAGCTCTTGGACAACATGCGCACTAGGATCACTTGGAGCCCTTACTTGAGCAGGACCCTGAGGGACTTTGGGACCGACGCCCTACTGACGGTCATAAACGATTGGGGCCTCTTGCCGACGATGAACTTCAAGAGGGGCTTCTTTGAGAGGGCTCACAGGCTTTCGGCCGAAGAGCTTGCTAAGTTAGTTGTAGGGAGAAGGGGCTGTTACAACTGCCCCATAGCTTGCAAGAGAGTCACCAAGACGGACAATGTCGTCTGCGAAGGACCAGAGTATGAAAGCATCGCCAACTTAGGTTGCATGCTCGGGGTCGACGACTTGAGAGACGTCGCTGAGATGAACCACTTATGCAACGAGCTCGGGCTGGACACTATATCCATGGGCGTGACGTTAGCGTGCCTCTTGGAACTAGTCGAAAAGGGTAAGGTAGAGCTCGACTTGAGGTGGGGCGAGGCCGATAAATTGAAGGGGTTAATAGTTGAGACGGCCTACAGGAGAGGTTATGGAGAGAGGCTAGCTGAAGGCTCTTTGAGGCTCGCCAAGATGTATGGAGAAGGAGAACTATCCATGAGCGTAAAGGGCTTGGAAATACCTGCCTACGACCCTAGAGGGGCTTTCGGGATAGCTCTTTCCTATGCGACCTCCTATCGCGGCGCCTGCCATTTGAGGAGCTGGACCATAGCCTTCGAAGTCATAGGCGTACCCAACTTAGTGAACAGGTTCTCGTCTTTCGAGAAGCCCTCCTTGGTCAAGTACACGCAAGACTTAGCGGCCGCTTACGACAGCTTGGTCATGTGCAAGCACTTCGCCGTAGAGTTCGATGAAGAGCCCTTGAGCGCTATGTTGAGCGCTGTTACTGGAGTGGAGTTCTCTAAAGAGGAGCTATTAATGGTGGGTGAGAGGGTCTGGGCTCTGACAAGGCTTTTTAACTTGAGGGAGGGGTTTAGTGCAAAAGACGACACCTTGCCTGAGAGGCTGTTGACCCCGTTAGCTCTAGGTCCCACGGCTGGCAGGGCCCCACCGCTCGACCAGATGGTCAGAGAGTACTACGCAGTGAGGGGTTGGAGCCCTGAGGGGGTGCCGACGGAGGAGTGCCTTGCCAGACTTGGCTTAAAGGGGGTCGTACGACCTTGGAGAGGGACATAAACCGCGAGGTCTACGAAGTGCTGAGAGAGTACGCCTCCAGAATGGCTAAGAGGGGTTACGTGACGGCGCACGGCGGGAACCTGAGCGTTAGGTCAGGGAGCTACATGTGGATAACTAGACACGCCTGCTCGCTCGAGGACCTCAGGCCAGAGGACGTGGTCAAAGTCCCTGTCGACAGGCCTTCGAGCTACGACATCATAGCGTCCACAGAGACGCCCGTGCATCGGGAGATATATCGAAGGACGAACAACCTCGTTGTGTTGCACGCCCATCCTCCATTTTCAGTCGCCCTATCGTTCTTCATCGACGAGCTCGTGCCTATAGACTCTGAGGGCTATCACGTCTTGAGGTGCGTGCCAGTGGTAGAGGGCAGGCCCGGCTCTCCTGCGTTGGCCAGCGAGGTGGCTAGCAAGTTGATGAGTCGTTGGGCCGTCATAGTCAGGGGCCATGGGGTCTTTGCATCGTCGAAGTTCATCGACCACACGTATCAGATACTATGCATGGTCGAGCATTCGGCCAAGCTGTTGTACTTAAAGGACCTCTACGAGGGGGCCTTAGGCGTAAAGGCCAAAATCCCAAGGGAGTTCTGACCGAAAAGCGCTAGTAAAGTTTTAGTGAGGCAACCCAAGTATGCTAGCGGAAGGCCCCGGTAGCTCAGTTAGGCAGAGCGGCGGGCTGTTATTGCGTTGGCAGAAACCCGTAGGTCGGAGGTTCGAGTCCTCCCCGGGGCGCCAATTCTTCTTCGCTAAATAGAGGGGCGCGGGCATCAATCATCTGCTACTCTTTCATAGGCCTAAAACTAGTTGGTCTCAAGGAGGGCCTCAGTCGTTTCATATCGAAGTAAAGCTTAAGAGCCCTTCGAGTCTTTTGAATAGACTCGAAGGCCCCGGGTAGCTCAGTGGTAGAGCGCTCGGCTGTAGCCCCTTGTGCGCGGGCCGAGGGGCGGTCTTCGCCGCAATGAAAGCCCGTCGGCCGAGACCGAGTGGTCGCAGGTTCAAATCCTGCCCCGGGGACCACTACCTCTTAATACAATGAAATACTATCACGGGAGAGTAGGGCAAGGGCTCAGAGGACACCGAGAGGTCGAGGGCTTTTAGCTCGCGGTATAGTCTGTCCTGCCACTTCCTATTCTTGCCCCCAAAGACCGAGAGAGTCCCTCCAGCTTTTAGGAGGGAGACCAAGTCGCTCAAGAAGGTTCTTGAAAATAGGGCGGGGTTCTTGTTGGGATTCGGACCACCGTCGTGAATTATGTGGTCGAAAAAGTCGTTCATGTGGCGCACGGCGATCGCTGCATCACAGAGACACAACTTGACGACCGGGTTCCAAAGTGCCTCTTGAAACAGCGGATAGGGGTTTCTGTAAAGCGCTATCGCGAGTATCTCGGGTGAGGAGTCTATCGTTAGATAAAGCGAAGGAAGAGCTGTTGAAAGAACCGAATAGCAGGTCCTCCCAAGCCCAGTACCTATTTCAAGCACTCTGGAGCCCGGCTTAACAGCTTCGACCCACGCTATGTAGGAGCCGTAAATTATCAACCTCGTTACATCTCTGTCTTCTGCTGTATAACCTAAGCCGCCTGTGATGCCGTCTATTAAACGCCACAAATCCTCTTGGCCCAGTGAGAGGACCTTCTCGTTGAAGACGGAGACTACTGTTCTGCTGATGCGGTCGACCTCGTCGTACAGCTTCTGCCGCAACAGCCCTAACAGCTCTTTAATGCGACGGCTCGAGGCCACGCAATCTAGTAAATCTCCTAGTAGTTTAAAAGAGCGGCTTACCTATATTCGATCCGAGCCTAGGTCGCGATGGTGGAGAAGATGAGGCCGCTCACCACCACTACCATAGGGAGCTTCCCCCTCTCCCCAAGCACCGAGAACTTCAAGCGCAGCCTTGAAATCCAGGTTAAGGCTGGGATTGACTACCCCGCGCTTCCTCAGCTCGAGGACTTCTGCGCGATATTCTTAAATGACATAGCCGAGCGAGGGAGGGGTATCGAGAAGAGGGGAGAGAGTTATCTGTTGACCGGTCCCGTCGAGCCGCCTCGAGAGCCAGCCATAGTACGAGAACTGGGCTTGGCGTCGACGATACTTAAAGGCCTAGGCTTTGAGGGGGGCATAAAAGTTCAGGTGACGGGCCCCTTCACGCTCTCGTCGATCGTCAAGTTCTTAGACAAATCGGCTATGTCGTATCCCGATATAGTTGAGAACTTCGCCGACGCTTTGGCCTACATATTGTCGTCAATTGTCAGCATCGAGAGGGTCGAGGTAGCCTTCATCGACGAGCCAGCGCTCTACTACGCATTGTGGTATGGATATGATGAGAGGTTCGCGATAAGAGTGCTAAATAGAACCTTCAAGGATCTAAGTCGAGGTGTTGAAAGGGGGCTGCACGTATGCGGCGACGTGAGGGGGCTCTCTAGAGTGACGTTAAAGCTGGAAGTCGATATCTTGCACCACGAGTTCGCGGGGTTTCCAAAAAACTTTGAGGCCTATAGCTCAGCCGAGCTGGCAAAGGCCAATAAGTTGCTCGGAATAGGGGTAGTGACGACAAAGCCCTCAGACGCGGAGATTAAGGTTGAGAGCGTCCAAGAAGTAGAGGGGCTGCTGGAGAAGGCGCTGAGGCTCTACGGCCCTCGAATAGTAGCCGCGCCAGACTGTGGATTTAGAGGGCTGGCGGAAGCGGTGAGGTGCGATGAAGCTATGAGCGTAGTGTTCCAGAAACTCAAGTCTATGGTTGAGGCGGTTCAAAAGGTTAAGAGGGAGAGTGGTATCGACGAGGATGCTTAGCATCAGAACTGACGTCAACAACGCCGTAGAATGTACGTTTAGCGGTGCCCTTTAAGGAGCTCCACGAGCTCTTGCAAATTCACGAGACGCTCTTTGCGAGCCCCCATGTCCTTTACCCTGTAAACGCCCTTCTCTACCTCTTGAGGGCCTAAGATTACCACGTATGGGATCCCCTTTGCGTCGGCATATTTCAGTTGTCTGTCTAACTTTCGACCCATGACGTCTACCTCAACCCTAATGCCCTCGCTCCTTAGCTTCTCGGCGACCGCCGTTGCCTCTTTTTTGAGGGAGGGGTTCGTGTAGGCGACAAACGCTTGGGTCAGGGTCCTCGCCATGGGCAACATGTTCGCCTCGCTCAGCACCTCAACCAGTCTGTCTATGCCCAACGATATGCCAGTCGCGGGAGTCGGAGGACCTCCAAGCAATTCTATGAGGTTGTCGTACCTACCCCCTCCCGCCACGCTACCAACGTTCACGTTAGTCTCGGCAGAGACCTCAAATATCGGCCCTGTGTAATAGTCCAAGCCCCTCGCCAGGCTCAGGTCTACGACTACGTACTCGGAGCAGTTGTAGAGCTCTAGGTTGCTTATTATCTCTGCCAGCTCATCGAAGCCCTCTTTGCCCCTCTCCGTCAGCACGTGGCTGACCTCTCTCTCCACTGCGTCCAAGCTACCGTATTTCGATATCTGCATCATTATCGTCGATATCTGGTCATCGGTTAAGCCGAGCCTCTTGAGCTCCCGTTTAACGCCTTCCTGCCCGACTTTGTCTAGCTTATCTATGGCCCTGAACACGCTAAGCCACATTTCTCTCTCCACGTCAGCAGAAGCCACGATAGATTCAAGGACCTTCCTGTTATTCAGCCTCACTTTAAAGTTCCTCATCCCTAGCCTCTTCAAACAAGATATAGCGACGGCTATGACCTCTGCGTCGGCGTCCATCTTCGCGCTACCGACGATATCCGCGTCGGCCTGCCAAAACTCTCTGAACCTCCCACTTTGAGGTTCCTCGTACCTCCACACCCTCGATATGCAATACCTCTTAAACGGCTTTGGGAGGTCCGGATGACTAGCGACGACTCTTGCTAGAGGTACCGTGAGGTCGAACCTCAGGCCGAGGTCGCGGCCAGCCTTGTCTTTAAAGGCGTATATCTGCTCCTTAACCTCAGGCCCGCACTTGGCCGTCAAGACGTCTAAGAGCTCGAAGGCTGGGGTCTCGATCTCGTCGTAGCCGTAGAGCTCAAAAACCGACCTTATTGTCTCTACAACGAAGCGCCTCTTGATCATGTCCCAAGGTAGGAAGTCCCTCGTGCCTCGAGGCCTCCTTAAGCCCGACTTCTCCAAGACGCTACGCTCCCCCTACAACTCCGACAGTGTTATCGCATAGTAGCAGACTTCCCCTTGAGAGTCTATGACTGCTATTATAAGCTCTTTTCTCAAGTTTCGCGCTTCCCGGGCCTTTTCTATTATTGTCCTAAGGTCTATGGGAATCCCCTCCGCGACCCCGAACACCAAGTACTTAGCCCCTTCCTTGCCAGCCTCTGCACCTCTCTTGTAGAGCCTGAGCTCCACGTGATTTTGGGAAAAGCCTGGCTTGACGGTGTAGCCCCTCCTCCTGAGGTCAGAGTATATCAAGTACCTCAGCCAAAACTTTGGATCCTTGCTCATAATCAAACTCGAGAACTCAGCGAAGCTCAACTGCTTGCCCTCAATCTCGACTACGAGGAGGTCGCGCTCGAGCAGGTACGCCGCCTCGACGGGGTCTAACACGACTTCCCCCCTATCGCCCACCTCACCATAGTATCCGAGCTGCCTCAGGGCTATTGCATCGTCGCCTTTGACGACTACGAAGCGATCCATTACTTCGCCCTTTATCTGAGGCTTAGGGGTCGACAAGGAGGGTCGACAACTAGAGGTTTGGGCTACATTATTTAAACCTAGCCTTAAACAAAAAATTAGCTTGAGAGCCGTGTGGAGGAAGTTGTCTAAAGAGCTCGCAGAGGAAATCATGAGGGGAGGGAAGCCTTCAGTAGTCATCCTTTGCATAGGCAATGAAGAGAGAGCAGATGACGCTTTTGGCCCCTACGTCGCCAAGAGGCTTAAGAGGCTACGTGAGAGGGGGCTAGTCGAAGTCATAGACTGTGGCATAGTCCCAGAGAACTACATCGATGTTATTAGAAGGATTGGGCCCACGCACGTGGTAATAGTGGACGCCGTTGACTTCAAGGGCTCTCCTGGAGACATAATCTTGTCATTCGAGCCTACGTTTGACGAGGTGAGCGTCTCAACTCACAAGCCTTCGCTTGCACTGCTTGCAAAGTACATCCAGAACAGTATAGGGTCGAAGATCATACTAGTGGGCGTACAACCGAGGAGCACTGATTGGGGTTCGAGCATGTCAGAGGAGGTGCTGGCGGCTAGCGAAGTCGTGGTGAAGGCCCTCAAGTCGACCATTAAGAAGATAAAAGAGGCCCTCAAGGAGAAGGCGCAGGCTTAAGCTCCTTGATTAGGCTTAATTGCTTCAAGACGTATTCTCTTACTTCTTTGGGCGACTTCTCTTCGTACACTACCTTGCCTTTTAATACTATGGGCTTGAGCATTTCCTCAACCTTAGAGCCGCAACGAGGACAGCTGTCCATCTTCACCTTGGATAACACCATGTAATCTTCGAAGCAGTTCCAGCATCTGTACAAGTTCTTCTTCCCCGGCAACTTGCCCTTCTTCGATCTGGGTTCGCCCTCTACCTCCACTATGTCCATTGACAAGTCCACGGAAGGCGGGAACGCTATAGACGTGCCGACCCCGAAGCCGTCGGCCACGTCCCTCAACTGCATTATCGTGTCCTCGTCAATCCCTCCACTAACAATTATCTTGACGTGATTGAGGCCCTTGGCATTGAGTGCCCACCGAGCCTCCTCCACTATCCTCCTCATGTTCCCCTTCCTCGAGCTCGGTGTGTCGAACCTCACCCCATAGAGCTTCGGCCCGAGAGCTTCAGCAGCCATTAATGCCTCCACTCTCTCGTCAAACCAAGTGTCGCACAAGGCTATTCGGGGTACGTCCTCTGGCATATGCTTGTCGAAGGCCTTCCAGGCCTTCACTTGATCGCCGAACAAGACTATGAGCGCGTGAGGCATCGTGCCCACGGGCTTGAGGCCTAGCTTCTCCGCTCCGTAGACGTCTGATATGCCATCACATCCGCCTATGTAGGCAGCCCTGTCAACAATCAATGCCAGCAGAGGGTGTACGGCCCTAGTGCCAAAGAACAGCAACGGCTTGTCTTCGGCTATCTTCTTACACCTAGCCGCCTTTGTCGCTATACTAGTCGAGTGCCTCAGGATGCCGAGAATAGCGGTCTCGTACTCGCAAAACTCTTCGTAGGGGCCTTCAATGTTCATGACCGGGTGAACTGGCTTAAAGACGGTCCCCTCGGGTAGGGCGTAAGCGTCGACCTCCTTGCCCTCCAAGACCTTGGCGACCTCGCCTACTCCCACTAAGACGGCCCACTCATAGCCCTTTGGCATCGAGTAAGCGTGCACCTCGGCCACGACCCTGAGCCTAGAGATCCCCTCTTTCTTCAAGACCTCTTTGGCCCTCTCGAAGTATATGTCAGTGACTTTACCTTTGAGTATCTCTTCAGCTGTGACGGCATAGAGGCTCCTCACGTGAGCTCCTCCTCATCCATTGACGAGGCTCTGTACTAATGAGATAGCATTAAGTTAAAATTTTTTCCAGCGATAACTTGAGGGACGTTCGGCGCTCTTTGTGGTGAGTGCGTTGAGGTTGAGAGACCTGGTGTTCAGAGAGGACGAGGTCTTGACCATCGAGGACGAGGTCTCGCCCATATTCGAGGCACCACTCTTTCTTAAGAAGTACGACAGAGGTCCTATAGTGCTGTTCAAAAAGGTCAAGGGTTACGACATGCAAGCCGTCGGAAACGTTGTGAGCTCTCGCAAGAGATTGCTGAAGTGGCTTAAGGCTAGGGACTACAACGAGGCCTACCAAAGACTCGTCGAAGCATTGGAGAGGCCCGCGAGGGCTTCCGAAGTGAGCGGATTTAGCGACTACTACCACAAATTAAATGGCAACCTTGCCAAGCTCCCAGTCTTTAAATACTACGAGAAGGACGCGGGGAGGTATATAACCAGCTCCGTCGCCGTGGCCGAGTTCGAGGACGTATGCAACGTCTCGATACACAGGCTCTTAGTCTTGAGCGGCGACAAAGCGGCCATAAGGATAGTCCCCAGGCACCTCTACGCCCTATACATGAGGGCTAAGGAGAGGGGGGTTGACTTACCGGTAGCGGTGGTGATAGGTTGTCATCCGCTGATAACGGTCGCGGCCGCTTCTTCGCCGCCCTTTGGCGTCAACGAGCTGTGGGTGGCCAATAGGTTGCTCGACTGCGAGATGAAAGTCGTTGCGACGCCCAAGCACAACATTTTGGTCCCAGTGGACGGCGAGATAGTCGTCGAGGGCGTCATCAAGACAGACGAGCTGGTCGACGAGGGACCTTTCGCTGACGTGACTGGGACGTACGACGCCGTCCGGAAGCAACCGGTATTGAGCGTAGAGGCCGTGTACGCTAAGGACGATGCTCTCTACCAAGCCATCCTACCCGCGAGCACCGAGCACAAGCTCTTAATGGGCTTCCCCAAAGAGGCCGAGCTCTGGATGGCCCTTAGAAAGGTGTTGCCCGGCTTGCGCGGCATACGCCTGACCGAGGGAGGTTGTGGTTGGCTTCATGCGGTCCTGGCCATAGACAAGATGACCGAGGGAGACGCCAAGACCGCCATAATGGCGGCCTTCGGGGCCCACCCCAGCCTCAAGCACGTAGTGGTCGTCGACGGCGACGTCGACATAGACGATCCTAGGGATGTCGAGTGGGCCATAGCGACTAGGTTTCAAGCGGACAGGGGGCTTGTCGTGGTGAGAGGAGCTAGGGGGTCCAGTCTCGACCCCTCGGCCGACCCGGAGACCCTCTTGACCTGTAAGGTGGGCGTAGATGCAACAAAACCCTTGAGGGGCGACGTCAGAAGGTTCGAGAGGGCGAGGATACCAGGGGAAAGCCCGTGAGGCTCAGTAAGACGGAGAAGATGATGTTAGAAGGACGCTACGGAGAGGCTTGTAGAAGGTCTCTAGAGTTGATAATGGCGATAGCCGAGTCTTACGGCTGTGGAGAGCTCATTAAGATAAAGAGTGCTCACGTTTCAGGGATCTCCTACAAGAACATAGGCGACGCGGGGCTCGAGTACATCAAAGACCTCGCTGAGGAGGGTGCCAAGGTGAGGGTGAGGACCACCATGAACCCCTGTGGCTTTGACCTAGATAAGCCGTGGCTCTTCGGCGTCGACGAGGTCTTCTTCGAGAAGCAACTTGAGGTCATAAGGTCGCTTGAGGCCATGGGGGTTCAGCCTTCGCTGACTTGTACGCCCTACTACTCGGACAACAAGCCCCGTAGGGGGGATCACATCGCTTGGGCCGAGTCGTCGGCGGTGATTTACGCTAACAGCGTAATCGGCGCTTACACCAACAGAGAAAGCGGCCCCTCAGCGCTAGCTGCAGCCATTACTGGCAGGACCGCCCTGACTAAGGACCACAGCGATGAGAGGGGGCCAAGCGTCGAAGTCGAGGTCTTAGCCAAGGTATCCGACTACTCCGACTGGAGCCTCTTGGGTTTCGTCGTAGGAAAGCTTGTACCGGATGGAGCTCCCCTTATAAAGGTGAAGAGAAAGACGCGCACTACAGGCGACAAGCTCAAATGTTTCTCGGCTGGCCTCGGAGCTTCGAGCGCCACATCGATCTTCTGGACCGCTGAGCAAGATCTTCGAGGAGCGCGTGACCTCGAGCGCGTTGTCGTAACGGACGAGGACTTAAAGGGAGGCCGCGACGAATGGACTCCGACGAGGAGGCCCACCGTGGTATTCATAGGTTGTCCCCACTGTAGCCTCAGAGAAGTTGAGGAGGTGGCGGAGAGGCTCAGAGGAAGGAGGGTCAGAGAAGACGTCATTCTTCTAATATCGACTTCGAGGAGTGTCTACAAGAGGGCCTCAGAGCTGGGACTCCTCGAGATGGTTGAGAGGGCGGGGGCGCACCTAGTCAAAGACACTTGCTTGGTGGTCTCGCCCATGAAGCTATCGAGAAACGACGTAGTCTTGACTGATTCGGCTAAGACTGCGTACTACGCTGAGACCATGACCAATGCCACGATAGCTCTGGGGAGCAGGAGAACATGTCTGGAAGGGGCCTTAGAGGTTTAGTGTTTAAGGGCAAGGGCTTGGTGAAGGGGTCCTTCCGCGGAGAGGCGTTAGTGACCCGCGAGCCCATATCGTTTCTCGGCGGAGTCGACCCGTCGACGGGGGCGGTGGTCGAGAGGGGCCACGAGCTGAGGGGCAAGACCTTGGCCGGGAAGGCGTTGATATTACCTCATGGCAAAGGCAGCACCGTCGGATCTTACGTGCTGTACTCCTTGGCCAAGAGGGGGCTCGCACCCAAGGCAATAGTGACCGTGAGAACGGACTTGATGATTTTGACGGGTTGTGCGATCAGCGGCATACCTCTCTTGAGCGAGGTGCCTAGAGGGGTCTTAGACGTAGTGAGGAGCGGCGAGATTGTGGAAATCGATGCACATCGAGGAGTCTTAAGGGTTGTCTTGGAAGAGGAATGACTTGATTACCCTCTCACTGACCTCTGC
>CAZLVJ010000010.1:0-25315 GCA_964562935.1 uncultured Nitrososphaerota archaeon | reverse complement strand
GGCATGCCGATGACCGGCTCATTCTTGGGGCGAACGTCATTTGGATGCAACCTAAGCTTCGGGCTAAGGAGAGGGGGACGCTCTCTTAATCAAGGCTCCATTCCCTCTCAATGTAGTGGGATATCGCTTTGCGGTCATTACTCCAAAAGAAGATAGCTCGATATTACCATTACCTGCTTTACAGCTAATGCGTTTACTTGCTTTTTAAATAAAGGGTTAGGGGGCTAGCTAAAACCATCGATAGACACTTGCACGTCAATGGAGTTGTTAAGCCTCGTAAGTATCACAGGCCACGTCATACCCTTTCATCTGTTTGCCGCTTTCAATTTAACTCTTAATATTAATATTAATTAAGTTGCTTTAATTCTGATTTCACATAAGTTGTCTTTTTGAAAGGTTTTAAGTAATTCAACTTTCAATAATGGATTTATACTCTTAACAGTCGCTTCGAACCAAGCTAAACATTTATCAATACATCCTCCTAGAAGGCCCCTTTTTGCGTACTCATCGTGTTCTGGGCAGTGGTAGTGTACGATCCTCACGCTATTCGCGTCGTCCATCACAGCCTCGCAATCCTCATTCAATATTCTCATGCTTATTACCAAGGCTTTTGCAAGGCTCATTAAATTGGTGGCAGGCCACCTCACCCTTTTGTATATGTCAGCAGTCTTCTCTCCAAGTCTTTTACCCCACTTTACCTCCAGTTCCTTAGCCTTATTGGTCCCGAATTCCTCGACTATAACTTCACGCCACGTATGGTAATAGTCCATGCAAATGTTAAGTAACCTCTTCCACCTCTTCTCTGGAGGTATCTCTTCTATTTCGATCCTTCTCCCCTCCACTCCCATCACTCAACGCTGGTGAGAGCCTTAATAAAAATGCTTTGATGGACTGTCAGCTTTCTGTCCCCCGATGCGAGAGCTCGCTTCTGCTTTTAGCGAAGGTCAATTTGTCGTGGGATGGCGGCTCTGAAGTTGCCCCACCCACTCTCAACGTCTGCGCACAAGCCACACCATCAAGTTTCATGGAAACGACTTACCTTCTTCCTAAGAAGGAGGATTAGAGCAGGGCTTTCACACGTTCAATTAACTCATCAATATTTGACCTCTCCAACTCTAGAAAGCCCCTCATCATCTTTCCGACAGCCCTATAGAACGCCGTGCCCGCGTACTTAATAATGTCTTCAGCAAGTAGTGGAGCCCACCTGAGTAAGTGCTTATTTAAGAAGGCCTTCTGCTTGTCGAGGCACCTCAAGAGCTCGTGGTAGGCCTCTGACTCCAAAAGCTCTCTCGCCTTTCTGCACAAATACGCCATGAAGTATAACTCCAACGCTATATGATCCTCTGGTTCCTTGAAGTCCGAAGATTTAACTAAGCCCTCCTCCAGATAAGCATCGAAGATCTCCTCTACAACGTCGCTGTATAAGTAGCCCGTCAAGTAAACCGACTCAGATGGATGCGCTATTCCCTCGCCCTTGCGGAAGCGACCAACTCCCAGAAATAGGTCGGCATAGTCTACTGCGAGCTCTAAGATCGCTTTGCCCAGCTCTTCCCTCTTTTCACTCAACCTCGATAAGTAGTTGGAGAGCTCCTCGAGGCCATCCTTGACGTGAGCGGAACTCGACTTAACGATTGAATTCTCTTCTAGGAGCTCTCTACAAGCGAAGAGGTCGTTGAGTAGCTGTTCGTCGACTTCTTTCTCGCAAGCCCTCCCTAGAAAGGTGTAGATCATTTCTCTGTCCCTCAATAGCTTGGCCAGATAGCTTTTATCCATCAGCTATGCCCCTCTGAGGGGGTAAGGTTAAAGGATTTAAATCTTGCGTACTTCCGTCGAGCCAGCAACCTTACTAATGCCTCATCACTATGCGCTTAAGCAAATTCGTCTCTCTCGCCCTCCGTCAGAAACGCGGATCACTCTGACCGAAAACTTGGCTTTGAAGTAAAGCTTTCTAAGACCTCAAGAGGTTCCGTGTAGCACTGCTTTGACAATACCACTAAACCCCTTAGGAAACAGTTTTAAAGAGCAGGAGCAATTCCGAGCTCAATTTTATAACAAAGCAACATTAGGAAGGTAGCACTTTATTTCCATAGACGAGCCTTGGCTGCTAGCGATTTGCTATGGCCTAGTCTGTGGCGGAGCCCATGCCCACATCGGGTTCATGGAATCATGACAAGAGCCTCTCACATCGTAGGACTAACGCTTCTCGGGTATAGTACTCAGAATCGGGATCACGATGAGCACCTCGACTATGACCGGAAGGACCAAGACATGCGCCTTAAAACCCCAATCCCATAGGGCTCCACCGATGAGCATGAATGGAATCCTCGAAGGTGCCGATACTATGCCTTCTAACCCATAAAGCTTACCTCTACTTTCTGCTGGCACTGCCTCCCACCACAAGGTTATGAAGGGGGTGAAGGCGGCTCCACCTATGCCGCCCATCCCCATTCCCAGTATAGCGGCTAAGAATAGAAGCTCTGTGCTTGGAGATGAAATTAATGTGATGATCCCCAAGCAATAAAACGATGTGAACAAGAAAAATGCCTTCTTCCTGCCAATTTTGTCAGAAAGATTTCCGGCCGGGACTTGCGCCAACATAGCGGAAAGGGACGATATGCTTGATAGCGCCCCCCATGTAGTAGGTGCGGCGCCCTTAACACCAACAACCCATAGCGGGATGAACGTCATCAATAAATATAGCTGGCCATCCTTAAAGAACCTGATCACTATCCACTTGCCAATATGCCCTTCCTTTAGAAAGGACTTGTACTCAAAAAATATGTCACCTCTCTTCTTGGGACTACTAAGCACTTTTCTATCGCCTGAAATTAAAAAATCGCTCAAGCCCAAGTGCGCCATGATCAGTGCAGAGATGGTTATGGGGATGGCGATGTAATATAGCGGGCGTAGCTCACCGTAATAATTGACGAGTGTAGCGGCCATCAGTGGTCCGAGGACAATTGCCCCACCCCACAATATTCGCGAGAGACCCATGACCGTACCTCTTATGTTGAGCTCAGTAAAGGTCACGATGAGTAAGTCTGCCAGTGGCATCTGTCTAATTAATTGATAGTATAAGACGAATGCCGGTATGAGCACCCACCAATCTGTAGCTAAGGCAAAAACTGTTAAAGCAACGATGTCGCACGTAATACCGAAGACTATGATCTTTTTTATGGAAAACCTCTCAATGGCTAGACCCACCATAGGCGAGGAGATCGCCATCACTAACGCGCTCAAGGCCAGCATCAAGCCTATGTCAGTTCCGGTCGCCCCCAAAGCGTGGGCAAAAAGCACATTGTACGGAGAGACAAACGAGTACGAAAAGTTGTAAATCCCTTGGATTATTAATATTACCTTGACCCTCCAATCCAATGATTTGAGTATTTGGAACGTTCTCATGTAATTAAGCACCTTGACCCTCGCTCTCAAGAATGAAAAGGCGAAATTCTCTACATCGACCTTTAAGCCTCCAAAGCCTCTTGTATCGTCTTGAGCCACTTCACGATAGGGATCTTTCGAGGACAGGAATTTTCACATTTATAACATTCAATGCACTTTTTAACATCATGTTGCTCGACGTGATAGTAAAAACGCGCTGTCTTTACGTCCTCGTACATGACAGCGTCGTTGTAGATTTCAAAAATGCGTGGTACGTCTATCCCCACTGGACATGGCATACAGCAATAGCATGTGGCACAGTTTATGGGCTTAAGCTTTAAGTAAGCGTCCTTGACTTGACTGAATGTTATCAACTCCCATATGTCAAGTTTATTCGCCTCAGCCTCGTCGGCCAAAGACACATTTTCGATAACGTCCTTCATCTTCTCCATCCCCACGACGACCGTAGAAACTTCCGAGTGATTCCACACCCAGAGCAACCCCCACTCAGCTAAGGAACGTTTTTCCAAGAGCTTACCCCAAGCCTTGGCGACCGGCTCTGGCGGGGGTTTAACGAGCCTACCCCCCTTAAAGGGCTCTGCGACGATTACTGCCAGCCCTTTCTCAGCGGCGTACTTGAGCCCGACCGTTCCAGGATGATGGTCTACGTCCATATAGCTATATCTTAGCTTACAGAAAGACCACCCCTCATAAGCCATTACGATTTCCTTTAGAAATTGAAAATCGTCGTGGAATGAAAAGCCCACCTCGTCTATTTTTCCACTCTCAATAGCTTTATTGATCCACTCACTCCACTCGATACTATTAAGCTTAGGCCACGTCTTTCTGTTGAGCTCTCCTAAAATACAAAAGTCGACTTTATCTATTTGTAGCAATCGAAGGTTTTCTCCTAAAAAGCGATCCAAATGGGAGGTAGAGCTCACCAACGTGACGGGCAATGTAACGGCGATTTTTACTCTATCTCTATAAGTTCCTTGAAGAGCCTCATTGACGAGGCGTGCCCTTTGCTCATATAGCCTTGGGTCATAGGGGTAGCCCAGATCGATGCAATTTACGCCGTTGTCTATGGCATAACGTAACATCTCGACCGATTCATCCCTACTCGTCAAGGGCAAGCGATGCGCGCCAAAAGACAGTACAGAAACATCAAAGTCGGTGCTACCGAACTTCCGATACTTCACTTTTGACCCCTTGGACTAACTTTTAGGGGGAAAAAGCATCGCTTATTAAACTTTCTCGTGAAGTAGAAGTTTTATAGTTGATGCTTAATAGATCCATGAAGTCCACGCTCACCAGCTAAATTCGTTAAAAGTTCTAATTTTCACGGGCACATCGCTATGAAGTTTAGAGGAGAAATGGCGTGCTTTTTCTTGCCCTCCCAAGGAGCCATTATTTTTTCGGGAGCGTTTTACGAGGCAATGAGGGGAATAACTCTAGTCCTGGGTAGCTGTTATCGAAGATGAGCCTGACGAGGAATCGTTGCAAGGTGAATCGTGAGGTCGACAAGGCGGCGATATGAGCGGTGCAAGATCATGAGGCTCTTTTGCGAGCGATCTTCTCGAGGCCCTAAAAGTTAAGTTTGCGCAGAAGGAGCTCTCGTATAAATTCGGATAAGAGCGTTGAGGATCGCCAACTCATAACTCTTAAGGTAATTTAAGAATGATAAAAATGGAGGGCAAGTTTACGCGAGGGGCTTCCCTCTAGTTTCGTATCCCAACCTCATTGCAGCAAAGACCGCTGAAAGACCCACGGCGCTCCCCACGATCGCTGGAAACATCATCCCAATTATTGGATTCATGGCGTATATCGCTCCAGTCACTATCGTTAGTGTGCTTATGACTATGCCCTTCAAGAACTCCAGCAATGAGTGGGCTGTGCCCCTGGCGGTCGTTGGTACGAGCTCGCTTAAGACTAGCTTGCCTGTGTCCTCCTGACCCGAGCTCATGAGAAAGGCTAGCTGGCCCATTACGAATGAATACACTATGACATACAAGTACATTCCTGTCCCGACTAAGATGGGGGTCAGGGCCCCCAGAATGGCGCAGGGCAAGCCTATAGCATTGAACAAGAGTAGGTTTCTCAGCCTGCCGATCTTGTCAGAGACCCTGCCGACGATTGGTCTATATGCCGCTACGATGGGCGTGCTGATTAGCCCTAGCACTCCAATAAGCCAGGGCTCGAACTTTAATACCCGCAAGTTCCAGTCCGTGATGACGCCACTTGTAGCGGCGAACAGGCCGAACATAGAGTAAGTGAGCCCTATTAATAGCCCGATTACGCACGGCACGCGCCACTCTTTGGCAAAGAGTGCTCTATAGGACAGACGGGTCTCCACCTTCGCTTCAGTCAATTTCCTCTCCCTTGCCAGTCTCCGTCTCTCAAGCCATAGCTCGGACTCCTTTAGTATAGGAATACCTAGAACAACGACTGCGAGATCCCATATAGCTGCCCAGAGGAACATCGTTTGCCAGTTTATCCAAGGGAAAATTGCCGTTAGAGCTAAGAAGGCGTTCAGGCTCATCACTGCCAATACTTGTAGCATACCAAAGATACCCATTGTAGTCTGCCTCTTATCAGATGGGATTATCTCTGGCATCCATGAGAAGTACGTCGCGATGGTGAACCCCATGCCAATGACTCCGACAGACCTGACGATCACTAGGTCCACCCAATTCTTGCATAGAAAGGCCCCGAAGAGGTATGCTAGTCCAGGTATTGCGTTTCCAATGATCCACATTCTCTTCCTTCCCAACAGGTCGATCAATGGCCCTAGGGCGATGGAAGCGCATAAGCCGACGTATGTTGGTATTGCCGCTATCAATGAGAGCTCCATAGGAGTCAAGCCCCAGGGGATTGTGAGTAGCGCTAATGCGGTCATCAGCGCGGCGAAGTCGAGTGAGTCGGACCACGTCCCAATCCCTAAGAGGATTGCAGCTTTCTTCCAATACTCCATTTTCATCTCTCCACTATTTACTATGAAAAAGATCATCATAACGACTCTTTATAAAACTTTCCCACAGAAGTACTTACCTCTAAAGTTTCACTAAAATGATCGTCTTGAGACGTCCTTCGATAAAAATGACACTTATTATCACGAAATTAAAAGGATCATGCCAGCTGAGTGAGTGCCATGATACAAAACGAGGCCCTTCCTGTAGCCTTGCAGTTGTTTGGGGCGCGTAGGCCTCATAGGCCGCAATTCTCGTATAAAACTTCCACAGTAATTCAGGGTAGTTGTTTTCTTAGAACATAATGGTAGTTATTGTTCGTAAAAATAGTAATGCTATATGGTTGAGAGCGTTAAAAGTGTAAAGTAAACAGTTTTTGAGTTTCATCAATTCGCTTTTCGGGCTATTCTTCTGGAGGTAACCATGTGGTCTCGTGCTCAACGTCGAGACATAGCACTATGAAGCCGTAAGGCTTATCCACCCACAAGGTTATCTCAGGACAGTGCACCAAGCCTCTTGGGGCGATCACCGTTGCCGGGACCTTAATTAAGTGCCTTTCCCCTTCTTCGCCCAAAGCGAACTCTACTTGGGCGCCTAAGTAATTCAGGTTGTTCGGATCGAGTCCGACGAATATCAGCGCTTCGTCTACAGGGTGTACGTGGGCACCTCCCCTGCCTATTCTATGCCAAATGCCTGGGCTCGTGTAGAAGCCCCATGAGACGTTTAATTTGACATTCTCGAGGTTATCGCCGAAGAACCATACTATTTGATCAGCGTTACCGGGCCCTCTTATCGGAAGCCTTGCAGCTGCAGGCGGCGCTAATTTCTTGCTCAAGCACAATCGTGCCATCCTAAATGGCTTGATCAATCGTACGTACTTCAATCCCATCGTTGTTGTGGCTTTTTTAGGCACGACTTCGGCTCTATATTCTGGTCCCAAACCTACCAGATAGTGGGCTATGGGCTTTTCAAGCTTTCTTACTTTCACGGGCCCATGCGGAGTGCCTTTGGGGATAACGATAGCAGCTGGCTCATAAAAAACATGTTCCTCATTTTCCTCACCAAGATCTATGGATATTTCCGCATTTAAGTCGAGAATGTCTCCCGAAGCGTCAATGGGTGCAAACACCAAAACTTCATCGTAAGGATGTACAAGCATGCCTTGAATGGCAGTAGTTGGGTGGCAAATGCAAGGCTCCTTTATAAAGCCGTAGGAGAAGTGGACTGGGAGCCCCTCGAAATCCTTCGACTCCATCCAAAACCGTTGTTCAGGATAAAGCCCCTCAGGACCAGCCCTCACAATTAAAGGCTTGACCAAGTTCTTATACTTCTTCTCCATTTTCAAATCCCCGTAAAGTTGTTTAATGATGCATTAGATGGTCAATGTTGGGAGCCAGTGCGTTTCATGCTCTGCGCCTAGGCAGAGTACTATGAAACCATAAGGCCTGTCGACCCACCACGTTATCTCGGGACAATGAACAAAGCCTCTAGGGGCTATTACGGCCGTTGGCACGTTTATTATGTGCCTCTCCGCTTCTTCACCTAAGTCAAACTCCACCTGCGCCCCCAGATAGTAGAGGTTGTTCGGATCGAGTCCGACGAATATCAGCGCTTCGTCTACAGGGTGTACGTGGGCACCTCCGGAGGGCATCCTATGCCAAACTCCGCATTGGCTGTAGAAGCCCCATGAAATGTTGAGGTCGAGTCCTAAATCAACACCATATATCCATATCAGCTGATCGGCGTTTCCAGGGCCGACGAACTTAGACGCATGCAATACGCCTCTCTCATCCATAAAACCTGGGCGCTCCGCGTAAGCTGGGAGCGGCGTTGATTTGAACTTCTTCACCAAGTGAGCGTATTTGGTCTCAGCTGATTTCTCCTTCTTAGCTATTGACGACGCTTTGTATTCAGGGGCCAGGCCGACTAAGTAATGCATTATGGGTTTCTCAAGCTTCCTGACTTTTATGGGTCCGTGAGGCGTACCTCTCGGTACGACGACGACCGTGGGCTCGCTGAAAACGTATTCTTCGGGGCTCTCGCCTATTTCTATCGAGACCTCGCCCCCGAGCCTCATTATATCTTCCGTGTCTATCCCCGCGAAAACTAAGACCTCGTCGTAGGGGTGTACGATAGCTTCATCGCTTTTAATGGGATGACATATAACACCAGCACTCTTCAAGAAGCCGTAGGAGAAGTGGACTGGGAGCCCCTCGAAATCCTTCGACTCCATCCATACCCGCATATCGGGGTAGAGCCCCTCAGGGCCCATTCTGACTATGAGCGGCTTTACAAAGCGCTCGTATTTCTTAACCTTCTTGGCCAAAAACTTCACCTCCAAAGTTATGAAAAGAGGATGAATGATTATATAGCTTTCGGTGAGGATTCCTTAGAGCACCTTAAAACTCTAAGCTTTATCATAGTGTTATTCGTAGAAGCGCTCTCAAATGCGTCTTTATTTCTCTTTTATTTAAGTTAACATCCAACGAACTTATTGTCATTCTCGCAGTAAAACGTGACTGTCACGGGGCTCAACACGTATTAAAAGGCTTAAACGAATAGATTTTGGTAAGACGATTGCCACATCAATTCTTGCTCATTCGCGAACACTTCTTGGTACAAGTAAAAAGACGAGCTGACTTCAGGGAACTGCTTACGTAGAGCTCACTCAATCCACTCGGCCTTGTACTCTGAGCTAAGGCATATCACGAAGCATGTGAAAGGTCTGTCGACCCACCTAGTTATGACGGGCGTGTGCGGCAACCCCTTAGGACATATGACAACAGTGGGCTCGCTGAAAACGTACCTTTCATGCTCAGGGCCCATGTCGATTTCTATCTCAGCACCTAGATAGCTTAAGTTACCCGGTTCGCTTCCAAGAAATATGAGTATTTCATCAAATGGATGGACGTGAGCCAACGACTTCCCTCTTTCGCGGTGCCATATGCCACACCCCTTGTAGAACCCCCACGTGAAATTAACGCTTAACCCCTCGAGGTCCTTGCCGAAGAACCATACGAGCTGGTACGCATTCCCTGGACCGACGCCCATATCCGCTGGACTGATAACCCTGCCCCTCAACGGCTTAATCAAGTGGCTGTATTTATCGCCAGTCGTTTTAGGCGGCTTCTTCTCTCTTGGTTGCCACTCGACCTTGTACTCGGGCCCCAACAATATATGACAGCCTCTAAATGGCCCCTCTAAGCTTAGTGTCGTGAACGGGCCGTGAGGCATGTTCTTGGGCACGACGACAACGCACGACTCGTTTATTATGTGCTCCTCTTGCTCAGGCCCCAGCTCCATAGCCACTTCTGCGCCTAGACTTGTGATGTCGTTTAAATCTAGCCCTAGGAAGAGTAAGACTTCATCGTATGGATGGGTGTGCGAGCCAGCCCACGTGTGCCAATAGCCGGTCCCTAGATGGTCGCCGCCTCCAAAGTTGAGCTCTACCCCCTCTAACGACTTGCTGTCCAGCCATATTAATTGACTTGGAAGTGCTCCTCCAGGGCCTTGTCGCACTTCTAACCTCTTAACGAGATGTGCGTACCTCTTCTCCAAAAAGGGCCACCAAAGAGCTCTTTCTACTTTGGCTCAACGCTTATAAAGGTTTCGGATTTTTGTCTGAGGGTCCATTGACAAAATCTTAAAATGTTCAAGACATTCCAGTTTCCTTTAGTGCGTGGAGAGTCTCTTCTATGATTACAAGCGCTTTCATTTGAATGCCGTTGAGCATATTATGGAAAGTGGGACACGCTACATCTATCTCTCACCTTGCCCAACTATGACGCGCCCATTTACGGCATAGCTTGAGCCTTTGAGTAAACGAAAAGCCTTATATCCTTTAGGACAACAACCTAGCACGCATGCTCTTCGGGATCTGTCCCACTCCAAGACCATGGTGGCAAAGTAGGAAGCAGTTACACAATTGGGTCGTCCTCGTTGAGGACCTCGATTTTGATGGAATTTTCATGCCTGATCATCACATGTTGCCCTTCATGTCAAACAATCTGCTGGACGCGTGGACGATGCTTTCCTATTTCGCGGCTCTAACAAGTCGCATTAGGCTTGGAAGCGACGTCTCCCCCGTACCAAGGTGGATCCCGAGCCATTTGGCCAAGGTCATTGCCACTGTTGACTACATCTCCGGGGGGAGGGTTATAGCAGGCCTAGGAGTGGGCACGGTGCCCGAGGAGTTCATCAATTATTCGACAGGGTGGGACGAGGCGCCTGTGAGGTTCGAGAAGTTTAAGGAAGGTCTCGAGATAATTCTAAGGCTGTGGACCGAAGACAAAGTGACGTTCGAGGGGAAATACTATAAGCTCAAAGACGCCGTCTTACTGCCCAAGCCTTTGCAAAAGCCTCACCCCCCGTTGTGGTGTGGCGGGTTAAGGAGACGCATGCTTGAGGTGGCGGCACGATTTTTTGATGGTTGGGTCTTTCCAAGGCTCGTTCCAGGGGCATCCCTCCCTCCAGAGGAATTCGAAAAACGTGTGAAGATCATTGAACGATATGCTAGAGAGCATAATAGAGAGTTAAAAAACTTTACTTTTGCAGTTCTCGGAAGCATCACTGATACTGCCGAAATAATAGAAGCATTTAGAAACGCAGGTTGCCAATACTACATAGTAGAGCTCTTTAAAGGTCCTGGGTTGACAAACCCCTTTTCACCCAATGAATACGTGGATGTTACGAAAAGATTTGCGAGAGACATAATTCCGTCCTTTAAATAATCAGAGGCACTGGATGAACAAGGATCTGAGGGACGTCCTCAAGGGCTACCCGTGTGTGCGTGACTTTTAGGGTCCTATCCTAACCATCCTATTACACCTCGCGCATAAGACTTTAAGGCAATGGTAATTGACGGTTTAAGGGTAGTTATGAGAAAAAGCCTAAAGAGACGTCTCTAAAAATGGCGCACCCTACTTCACTTTCCAACAGCTGACGAACCTTCCATCCTCTAACATCTCATAAGGTGGCTCTTTTTCTTTACAGATTTGGTCAGCGTAGGGACAGCGCGGATGAAATCTGCAACCCTGTAGATACGTTAAAGATGCCTCTGCCTCGTCCGCTTTTGTTGGAGGGAGGGCTATCTTCATTTTCGGATCAGGGACGGGCACGGCGGAGATCAGCACCTTGGTGTATGGGTGGAGGGGCTCTTGGATGACCGCCTCGGTTTCGCCTGACTCCACTACTTTCCCTCGATACATGACAAGGATCCTCTCGCTAACATACCTCGCCAAAGCTATATCGTGAGTGATGAAGAGGTAAGTCAAGTTGAACTTCTCTTTCATCTTATTAATTAGGTCTAGTATTTGCGTCCTCACGGTCGCATCTAGTAGCGAAACTGGCTCGTCCATGACTACGAATGAGGGATTTAGTATTAGGGCTCGGGCTATCACTACTCGTTGCCTTTGACCGCCGCTCAGTTCGTGAGGATATTTCTCCAAGAAAAGTTCAGGCGGGCTCAACCCCACGGCTCTCAACATGTTTATGATGATCTCCTTCCTCTCAGAGGGCCTGTAGAGGCCGTGAATGATCAAAGGCTCTTCAAGGGCCTTAAACACTGTCCGTCGTGGGTCTAGTGCAGCGTAGGGGTCTTGAAAGACTATCTGCATCTTTCCACGAATTTCTTTAAGATCCCTGCCCTCCAGTGCCGTGATGTCTTTCCCTTCGAATAATATTTTCCCCGAAGTGGGTTCGATCAGGCGCAGTATTAACCTTGCGAGGGTCGTCTTACCCGATCCACTTTCACCCACGAGGGCGACAGTCTCGCCCTTGTTAATCTTAAAGCTTACATCATCAACTGCGGGAATGTACCTAGGCTTCTCCCTTTTGAGAAACTGGATCATCCCCCTCCGCATCGGGAAGTATTTCTTGAGATTAACGACCTCCAGTAAGGTATCCATTAACTCACCTCCTTAGGATTTAATGAAGTTACACGCAACGTGGTGACCTGGGCTGACTTCGATAAGCTCTGGCTCCCTTTCAGAGCAGAGAGCTGAAGCCTGAGGGCAACGCGGGCTAAAAACGCAACCCTTTGGCGGATTTATTAGGTCTGGGGGCTCTCCCGGCAATATGCTGAGAGGCCTTTTTGGTCCCTTGGCGTTTGGAAACGCGCTTATCAAGGCTTTTGTGTATGGGTGCAGGGGGTTGCCAAATATCGACTCGATATCAGCGCTCTCCACGATTTTGCCTGCATACATTATGACTACTCTATCACATACTTGTGCGAGGATTGAGAGGTCGTGCGAAATTACTATTAAGCTCAGGTTTCGTTGCCTTTGTAAGTTTTTCAACAACATAAGTATACGGGCTTGAGTCACGACATCTACCGCTGTCGTTGGCTCGTCGGCAATTAATACCTCAGGGTCGCAGGAGAGAGCCATTGCTATTAAGGCCCTCTGCCTCATGCCTCCGCTCAACTCGTGAGGATAGCTGTTGAAATTCGACTTATCTAACCCCACAGATTCAAGCAATTCAATGGCCTTCTTCTTCGCCTCCTCTTTGTTGTAATTGAGGTGGGTTGTGATGGCCTCTACGATTTGCCGGCCTATGGTATAGACAGGGTTTAAAGCGTTTAACGCTCCTTGAAAGACCATGGAAATTTTGCGCCAACGTATTTTACGCATCTCTTCTGGCGAGAGGCGTAGGAGATCCGTTTCTCTAAAAAGTATTTTGCCATCAACTATGCGACCTGGGGGCTTTATCAACCTTAATATCGAAAGCGCGAGAGTGCTCTTTCCACATCCAGATTCTCCAGCTATCCCTAAACATTCGCCCTCGTTCAAACCCACGCTCGCTCCGTTGACCGCTTTAATCGTGCCAATTTCGGTGAAGTAGTAAGTTCTTAACCCCAGAACATCCAACACTTGCACGATCAGGCCCACCACGCTTTTAATTAAATGCGGTGCTATTTAGCTATGGTGGACGGGCGTATAGCTCTTTTCTATTTCTAAGGGAACACCTCTTAAAGATTGCCCTGAGACTTCATGGCCCTAATGTACTTGAACCATCACAAGCAATGCTATCGTCGCCCCACCTTTGCTCATCGATCTCACCGCGAGACCTGGTCAAAGCCTTCCAGTAAGCAAAGATTTAGCACCCGACGTAAGGAAATATCAGACCAAGAGTTACAGACCTTAGGCAAAGTCACGTCTAGTTCTTTAGGCGCAAAGCATAAATCCGCGCATCTTGATATCTCTCTTTCTGGGGATTTTGCCGTGATAGGTTACCTTGTGAGAAGAATAATTAATTACATCATTGTTTTCTTCGCAGTTTTGGTGATAGTCTTCGCTCTTCCACGATTATTGCCAGGTAACCCCGCTGATTATTTCATAAGCACAACTTTTCCCATAGGAGAGACTAGTGAGTTGTTAAAGGCGCAGCTCATAGAAAGGTTCGGTCTAAACAAGACAGTCACTGAGCAGTTTTTCTTATACATAGGGAACATATTATCTGGCTACTGGGGGGTGTCTTGGAGGTATTTTCCAAAGGACGTGTTCACGCTAATAATGGAGAGGCTTCCATGGACTCTACTCATAGTGATTTTATCTAGAGTGATATCATTTGCGCTAGGATATCTTGTTGGAACAATAGCCGCGTGGAAACGTGGGAGCAAGTTTGACATAGTGTTACAAGCATTGGGCTTGACTTCTATGTCGCTTCCAGCTTTCTGGCTAGGCTTGATACTACTAACAATCTTCGCTTTCTACATTCCTATATTTCCTCTAGGAGGGGCCATAACATCAGGTTTAGTCCACAAAAGTCTCTGGGACTTTGTCTATGATGTGCTGTACCACGCCGTGTTGCCCGTTATAACGCTAACTATCGTCACGTTCTTCATCGATGCCTTAGTGATGAGGAATACCATGATAGAGGTCTTGGGAGAGGACTTCATTTTAACCGCTGAGGCCAAAGGTCTTAAAGAGAGGATTGTGATGTTCAGACATGCCGCAAGAAACGCTTTGTTACCTTTCGTCACTGGGATCATGATGAGTTTCGGTTTGTTAGTTACCGGTGCTGTGTTCGTCGAGGTAGTCTTCTCATACCCTGGCATAGGTCTTCTACTAATGGAAAGCGTCCTTTCACGTGATTTCCCCACGGCACAGGGCATAATGATAATCATTACGCTCATCTTCATAATCTCTAATTTCATAGCCGATTTGACATATACATTGCTCGACCCACGTGTAAGGCTTAGGTAGGTGATTAGCCCATGTTAAGAGGTCTCGCTACTTCATGGAAATACTTTAGGAAGTCTAAATTGGCCGTTGGGGGGCTAATCATAATACTGATATTTATTTTTATGGCCGTA
Organism: uncultured Nitrososphaerota archaeon; assembly: GCA_964562935.1. Classification (GTDB taxonomy): domain Archaea; phylum Thermoproteota; class Methanomethylicia; order Nezhaarchaeales; family WYZ-LMO8; genus WYZ-LMO8. The sequence goes on along the minus strand of CAZLVJ010000010.1, from coordinate 10,651 downwards.
GCGGCCCCCTATTTAGCTCCATATGACCCACAAAAGTCTTTCGTAGGACCTATGTTTTCTCCACCTTCTATTAAGCATCCTCTAGGAACCGATGACGCGGGAAGGGACGTGCTCTCTCAAATAATATACGGATCTCGCATTTCTCTCATCGTAGGGCTTCTCACAGCCGCAGTCGCGACGTTACTTGGGACGATAGTAGGACTTCTCAGCGGATATTTTGGAGGCTCTCTAGATGAGGTCCTTATGAGGATAACTGACATATTCTTAACCATACCCTTCATACCTCTGGCTATTCTTTTCGCGCTGTATTTTGGTCCGAACATATGGAATATTATATTAATATTCGGCCTCTTCGGCTGGCCGCCTGTAGCCAGGCAAGTACGTTCTCAAATACTGTCTTTGAGGGAGACGCTTTTCGTCGAAGCACTACGTGCTCTGGGTGCTAGCGATAAGCGTGTGATCTTTATCCACCTCCTACCTAATGTGAGCGGGATAATTATGGCTAACGTCGTTTCTCGAACGGTTTTCGTTATATTGGCGGAGGCTGGACTAGCCTTCTTGGGGGCAAGTGACCCTAGGAACATCAGCTGGGGCATGATGATTTTTTATGCGTTGAGAAGTGGGGCCGTTATTCAGGGAGCTTGGTGGACTTACATACCGGCGGGCCTCTGCGTAGCCCTCTTGGCATGCGGGTTTTCGTTTCTTGGTCACGGAATAAATCTAGTCCTCAACCCTAGGCTAAGGGGCCGCTAGTAATTCATTTTCCTAGTTCAAGGTCTTGAGGGCGTGCAAGTTTGGGCATCATCAGCAATCTCTATCTATCCACACTTCGTGCCTAGCGTTAGACTCTTCAGAGGTCTAAAGTTACTGTCTTTCTCTTTAAGCAGAAAAGGCCCCTAGTAGCTTGCATTAACCGCCCGGCGGAAGTGAAGGTCTCGAAGATTGACTAATTGGCCAGGAGCCACTTGTAGACATCACCGTCATAACAATAATGTTTTACAACTTTTACTCGGTTGCTACATCATGACCATGTGAGGCTGTGTGGGGTAAAGCTGCCGTGCAGAGTAGTAAAGCTTATTAATTTAAGGAAATTTTCATCTTCAGAGGCGAACCTTCATGAAAACACGGATTTTATTAAAAAGAGCGTTGGTATGTCTCTTGGCGTTCTCAATGCTCGTCGCAACTCCAATGCCCTACGCACATGCTCAACAACAAACAATACTCGTAGTCGCCTTTAATTGCATACCAACTACGTTCAATCCGTTGCTCGCAGCCCGTGACATCTGTCAAGCTGTGTGGTTCGGAGGCATGCTCTACGAACCCCTCATCTTGAACCTCTTTAACGGTACTTTAGTTCCTTGGTTAGCCAAGAGCTGGGAGATACTCGATGAGGGCACGAGGTACGTCTTCCACATCGATGAGAGGGCGAGGTGGAGCGACGGCAAGCCCGTTACGGCGTACGACGTGGAGGTCACGTGGAAATTAATCATGCAGTACGCCCTCCCATCAGACTTAGAGGGTATCCTCAAGGAGGTGAGGGCTGTTGACACCTACACGGTAGAGTTCATCACTACTCAGCCGTGGGCGCGCTGGTACGCCAGCTTCGGCGGGACTGCCCCTCTCCCAGCGCACATATGGGGCAACCTTACGGACCCGTTGAGCTACGAGATCATAGACGACCCGAAAAAGCACGTAACCTCATCGGCATTCATATACGATTCGTCTAAGCCCGGTGAGTGGTGGTTCTTCAGGAAGAGGGCCGACTATTGGAAGACCGAGTCGATGCCGAAGATCGATGGGATCCTATTGAGGTACATAGGAGAAGAGTCACTTTATCCGCTTTTGCTTTTAAGGGGAGAAGTCGATGTGGTTCCGGCGTTTCCGTTCTACCTGCTGGGGCAAATCGTAGGCAGACCCAACATAGACATTTGGACGTTCCCGATTCCCGTGGCCACGGAGGTCTTGGCGGTCAATACTAGGCTCTACCCGCTCAACATGAAGGAAGTCAGATGGGCCATTGACTTGGCGATAGACAAGGTCGAGATCGCCAACAACTACTTCATGGGCTTCGGACTCCCCGGCGATAGATGCTTGCTTAACATGAGGGCCTGTCCGGAGTTCTATGTGCGTGAGGCCCTCTGGCCAGGCTACAACATGACGCGTGAGCAACGAATCGCAGAGGCCAATCGCATTCTCGACGAGCTTGGCTTTAAGCGAGGTCCCGATGGGGTAAGGGTCACGCCCAATGGCACGAGGTTGAGCTTCAAGTACATTATACAATCGTCCCCACTAACAGCGGTGAGGCTCAGGAGCGCAGAGTACATAATAAGTTGCTTAAAGGAGATAGGGATAGAGATCAGCGTGTACCAACCACTAGCAATAATGGACTACTTCATAGCGGCCTTCCTCGCCGAGAAGAAGGACTGGGGCTTTGCCCAAGGGTGCTACGGCGAATATCCAGAGCCATGGTACATGCAGGTCTACTCATATCTAGTGCCCTACATAGGCCTGCCTCAGGTTAGGGCCACGGGCTTCGACAAAACCGAGCCCGAAGTCACTCAAAAGATTAGCGATCTTGCGAGGAGTGCTTTGAGGAGGCTAAACTACAACGAATTGGTTGAAGACGTCAAGCAAATAATTAGGATATACAAGGACTACATACCGACGATAACCATAGCCTACTGGCCGATGTGGATATTGGCCTATAGGACTGACAAACTGACTAATTGGCATCCCGAACATGCGACTAAGTGGGGCGCGTTCGGATATCCACAACCCACGAGGCCTCTGATGTCGCATGAACTTACGCCTGTCGGTATAGCACCTGCCGCACCTGCCGCACCTGCCGCACCTGCCGCACCTGCCGCACCTGCCGCACCTGCACCTTACGAAGCGATAGCCGTAGCCGTGATAGTCGTTATCGTGGTGGCCGTAGCCTCGATCCTCGCGCTTAGGAGGAGGGCGAAGGCCCCACCGCCAAAAACCTAACACCAAAGCCTCACTTTACTAAACATTTTATTTTTTGGCCTAGGGTACGGTAATAAGTGCAAGAATCATTTTGGAAGCGATAAAGTAGATGGCGTATGCCATCAGAATCGCGCCACTAATCTTCCTCAGCAAGAAGCGCTTCGAGTAAATTTTCTTGGCAACTTTAGACAATGAGCTCACGGCAACCCCGACGATTATGAACGGGAGCGCGGCGCTTGAGCAAAAAATTATAATCACTTGAGTAAAGTGCTCAGGATGTAAGATCACGGCCATCGGTGTGAAGAGAGGCGCAAGACAAGGATCGAGGAAATAGGCTAGCGCCCCCAGTACGAAGATACCGCTGTACGAGAGGACGTACGTTTTTGCAGCCCTTTTTAAAGCCCTCCTTAACATTTCTGGAAACCTCAAGGCTCCAATCAGATGCAGGCCAAATATCATCGCAAGGGAGGATACAACCAATCCGAGATAAAATTGCAGTGATGTGAAGAGGGTGGTCGCAAGGACGCAAGCTAGGCTCACGGCCATAGTTGCAAAGAGGAAGCCAGCACTAAATGTCATGACCTTTAAGAAGCTGGCCAACGGCCTTAGCTCTCCATTGCTCAAAGTATAGCCTACAATAAAGAATAGCATGACTATGACACAGGGAGAAAAGCTTTCGAAGAAGCCGAAGATAGCAGACGTAACGGCAACCTCTACCATTCCTACATGTTCTGAGGTCGGCGTGACTTGAGCGTAATCGTCGTAGTCGTTGCTTGAAAGTTGAGATTCTATGACCTTCTTTAACTCATCCTTGTTAATGAGCTTGTCTCCGCCAGCAAACACTATCTTCCTGTTGACTATCACGCTATTCCAATCACGCAGCGTGAGGTTAAACTGCCTTACGAGGTTTAGCCCTTCTTCTGAGTAGAAGTAAATCCACCTGACAATTACGTTCTCCCCGTATTCCTCCTTTATTTCCATCAAGACCTGGCAATTATGAATGTAAGCTTTGTAAGCTTTAAGAAGCTCAACATCTACTGCCAAGCACGAAGCGCAAAACTTATCGTAGTAGACAAATTCCATCATCACAGGACTAGAGCTTTTACAACATCCTACGCTTAAAGAGAGCAAAAAGGCGGAGACCAGGCCAAGTGCGAAAGCAAAGCCACGGACTAAATCGCGACTCCTCATAAGCATCACTTAGTACCTCTCTCCTCATTAAATGTTAGGGCGTGAGCTAATAAGCTCTTGGCAAGTGGTCGTTTAGGACTTCACGGAGTTGCTCAGCTCTATAACCATCTCTCGAAACCTTTCAAGTCACTTCACTTCATAGCGGCCATGCTCAGCCGCCTGAGGTTCATCACCAGTAAAGCTCAAAAATATCGACCGCCCAAAGATCATGATCTTCTTAAGCCCTATAAGTCTTCTTGGCAACCTCAAGGAGTTGAGATGACCGTAAATGGCTCCGGTCAAGTGTGATGGCATTTCCTCGTCTAATCGAGGTCTTGAGCCTCTAGAAGTCGAAATTAAAAGGACGAGATTTGAAGAGGTGAGCCTAACCTCTTAATCCTATGAGTGAAGGCCATGTTCCTTTAAGATATCCCTTAGAGATATTACTGGAAGCGGGATCCCACCGGAGACCGGGATCAGCGCGCCAGTAATGTACGACGACAGATCAGAGGCCAAGAAGAGTGCTGCACCTGCGACCTCCTCCGGCATTCCACATCTTCTTAGAGGCGTCATCAGCCTACCGACATCACTTAAAAACCTCTCAGAGTCTTTGACGAGTTGTAGCATTGGATCCCAGAAGGCCGTGCGTATGGGGCCGGGTAATATCGCATTAACGTTTATGTTGAAGGGGGCCAATGCTGTAGCTAAATCAAATGTTAGGCCTATGACTCCGGCTTTGGCGGCGTGATATCCGGGGTTTGAGCCTGGAGGCGAGACGCATCCCATGGACGATATGTTAATTATTTTCCCATATCTCCTAGGAATCATGTGAGGGACTACTGCCCTACAGCATAAAAATACGCTTTTTAAGTTTAAGTTTATGAGCTTGTCCCAGTCCTCTTCGCTTTGCTCTATCCCGCTCGTCCTCGCTACACTAACCCCTCCAGCGTTGTTAACTAAAATGTCGATTTTTCCAAACTTAGAAAGCACGTAATTGACCATGTTGCTTACTTGGTCTGCCCTTGTGACATCGCATTTAACGAATATTGCCTCTTGGCCCTTGCTCCTGATCTCCTCGGCTACCCCCTTGCCCTCGTACGTAGCGATATCAACTACAGCCACTTTACAACCTTCTTCAGCGAACTTCAATGCTATAGCTTTGCCAATCCCCTTTGCCGAGCCCGTAACGATCGCAACTTTATTTGCAAGTAACATATCCCTCGTGAGCGGACTTTCATCTCACGTTTCTTAAAGTTTTCGATGTATTGAAGTTTTCGCTTAAAAGTCCTTAACCATGCTCCAGGTTTCCCCCAAATACTCACGCTACTTCTGCTAGGGTCTTGGAACCTTACCACTAAGTCGTAGACGCGTTGTTGCAGGGCTGGACCACGAGGAAGGTGAACGACTAAACCAAGTTCTCAGCCGTTTTAAGGCTTTCTCTAAGGTTAAAATCTAACACGACCATCAACTTTGTCTTCGAGGATTAACATGAGGACGTCGTAATGAAAAGCCGCTTCTCTGACCTTGGCTGTTAAATTCATTACGATCTTTAACCCTCTTCGACGTTTTATGCTTTGGTTTATAGCGAAGCCTACCCTCCAGCAAAGAGAGGCGTTATTACGATTTCATCTCCATCGGCTATTTTAGTCTTAAAGCCGTCAAGCACGTTTATGTTACGACCATTTAGTAATATCACGAGTTCTCGTTTCAATATTTCTGCCGATACACTCCCTCCATACCTTTTGTCGAGCTCGCTTATCAGCTCGCCCATGGTTGACGCTTCTGTGTCGAGGTTGATCTCGCTTTCTCCGGTTAAGCTTCTCAGATTGAGATCGAATATTCGGATTTTGACTCTTATCATCCGACCTCTCCTTAGATTAGTGAGATGACGTGCTCGATGCCGAGCTCTTTGAGCTTCTCTATTCTTGGTTTACCGTCCTCATCTAGCCCACGGAGCTCATAATACTCCTTCAACATAGGTTCCAGCTCGACGATTTGTCCTCTAGCAACGCCGTCAGGTAATGGTTCTTCGAGGAAACGCTTTGGTAAAGTATCGTCTTTCCGTCTAATACCCATCTTCACATTAAACGCTCTCTGAAGAATCCAAACCCTCTCCCCTGCTCTTACCAAATCTTCGAGCTCAAATTCCACCCCGACGAGAGCAGAATAGAGCGCTGCTAGCTTAGTCAGAGGTATCCCCCCGAACGTCACCACGTGCTTGCACATCCCTAGCGCATCCCACACTCGACAGACGTCTTGGAGGATTTTGCAAATCCTCGCCTTACCCTCAATAGAAAAACCATCAACGACCTTGTCTATTCCAACTTCTGGTAAAAGCATGCCCCAAGCCGGGAGGAAGGAGAGCCCTCTAAGATGACAAGCCCCTCTCTCAGAGACGGCATATTGGAGACCCAGTTCCTTATATCTATACGGACTATGCATGGGGAGCTCTAAACCCTTAACGTGCATGGCAAATCTCTCAGCTCCTCTTCCGATTCTTTCGGCGGCCCTTTTTACTCCCTCCCCAAGTATTGCTCCAAATCCCTCCCTCCTACCGATCTGCTCAATCAATTTAATCATTACCTCGTGGTCGCCGAATTTTATCTCGAGTCCTCCAGTCTCATTCTTCGTCAGCAATCCGCGCCCGTAGCACTCCATTGCAAAGGCAATTACCGTGCCAGTAGATATGGTATCTAACCCAAGTCTATCGCAGAGATCTGCAGCCTTTATTATCGACTCTAAGTTGTCGTTCATACAAAGCGAGCCCAGAGCGGCTATGCTCTCGTACTCTGGCCTTTTAGCTTTGAGCGGAGCATAGGGCCCGTCCTTGAGCTCGACGACTCCTTGGCAAGCCATTGGGCAGCCGAAGCACGTCCTCCTTCCCACCAAAAACTTTTCTGCAATTCTTTCCCCACTAATCTTCTCGGCACCCGGAAATGAACCTCTAGACCAATTCTTCGTTGGCAAGCCTTCTTCCACTTCATGAATTAAAACCCCTCCAGAAGTACCCAGCATGCGAAATCTGCTAAGCCTATCTAGCCTGCGCATGAGGTGCTCCTTAATCTCGCTGGCCACTTTTTCAAAGGAAGTGGCGTCGACAGCTTCGATTTCGTTGTCTCCTTTGCACGCTATAGCCTTTAAATTCTTTGAACCCATGACAGCTCCTAAACCGCACCTTGCAGCGGCTCTTCCATTATCGCTGATAATTGAGGCTAACCTCACTAGTCTCTCACCAGCAGGGCCTATGCCCATTACCCCAACGTTCCTTTCATTTAGATCTCTCCTTATGGCTTCAAATGCCTCGAAAGTTTCCATCCCCCATAAATTGCTAGCGTCTTTAAATTCGACATTGCCCTTTTGTATAAACAAGTAAACTGGTTTCTCAGCTCTTCCCTCGATCACAAGCAAGTCGTAACCAGCGCGCTTTAAATGAATTCCACAATCAGCTGAGAATATCGACTCACCATATATTTCTGTTAGGGGGGACTTAGAGATCACAGCAGATTTGACGGCACCGACCACTGCGGATCCTGTAAGTGCTCCTGGGGCGAGCATAAGCTTGTTCTCCGGGCCAAGCGGGTCACTCTCGCGCTTAACTTCCTCTAGTAAAATGTTCGTAGCAACCCCCATAGCGCCAAGCACGTCTGCCACTTCAATTATCTTTCTCTCCGTCACGTGAAAACAAAGCCTAGAGAGGTTGACCCTTAGTATCTTGAAGGCCCGACCCATACCCCGTCATTGGTTTTTCGTTGCTGACGGTTATATTTTTCGCGTAAATTTTGTTGAAGGACTAGACAGAGGGATAGGAGAGACATCTAGAGCGATGCTTAGAGGATGAAGGTGATGCCGACTAGGAGCTTATCGAGGGCGCGAACTTTCACTTAGCTTGGCTTCTCAGAAGATCGTGAGCTGGCTTAACTTTTAAATCGTGGTAGCATGGCGCTACGCTCGAGCTTATGTATGGGTTCGTGGTCATGTACCTTTTTCCTAACCCATGGGCAGTTCAAGGAACCTCTTCAAGACTTTAGCCATTTTTAAAGCTAGCATCAACCAAAGCATCGAGAGTCGTAAGGTGTGTTTAGACTCGATGTAAGCCATGCGACTCTTTAAGCAGAGTGAGCTAGGGGTTGAGCCGTAAAGCTAAAATTCAGAGGCAAAATGAGGGATTAAGAATGGTGAAAGGAAATGATAAATGCGGCAAAAAGCCCTGCGGATCTAGCTAGTGAGAGGTTAGAGCGTATCAAAGCCGCCGTTAACTTAAAGGAACCCGACAGGGTCCCCTTAGAGTTAAACCTAGAGTTCGGTTTTAGGGCCCGCTGGTACGGCATATCGCCCTATGAGTTCTTCTTTAATTACGATAAGGCTCGTGAAGCCATTATCAAGACAGCAGTGGACTTTCCAACGGACTTCCCGCCCTTCGCCTCTATCGGGACGGGCTCCTTGCTGGGTCTCGCGCTTAGAGAGTATCGGGACATATCGATTTTTGTCGGGACGTTGACAGGTCCGATGCATGACATCTTGCGTGACAAATACACCCGCTGGCCTGGGAGAGAGCTGTCGCCCAACGTCGGGACTTTTCAATTTATTGGCGGGGAGTTCCTCAAGCCCGAGGAGTACGAGAAATTTGCAGACGATCCAACTAAGTTCATGTCTGAAGTTGTCGTCCCCAGGGCACATCAAAGCCTTGAGAGACCTGGATCGGCTGAGTCTATGGCGGCATTAGCAAGGGTGGTTCTTGAGGGGGTTAAATACGCCAACTTCTTGGAATCTTTAATTAAGGATCTCCTAAACTTAGGCTATCCGATGATAGTGGGCGACGTGGCCTTAGTTCCAATAGACTTTATCGGGGACTTCCTGAGGACTATTCCAGGCGTCCTCCTCGACCTGCGGAGATGCCCAGACAAAGTTAAGCTCGCCTGCGACACTTTAATGGAGGAGACCATATACAGGAGATCTCTAACTCCAGGTACTGGCTTCCTATTCATACCTCTTCATCTAAACGAGTTCCTCCCGCCAAGACTTTTCTACGAGTTCTACTGGCCGTACCTAAAGGAGATTATCATCAGGGCATATAATCAAGGGATTAAGTGCTGGGTTGGCTTTGAAGGCCGTCACGACGCTTATTTGGAGAGCATTCTGGAGTTGCCGAAAGGATGGGGGATAGCGTTGTTCGAGAAAACCGATGTGAGGAAGGCGAAGAGGGTTTTAGAGGGGCACACGTGCGTGATGGGCGGGATACCAGCTTCTCTCTTCGTGGCTGGGACGCCCGAGAAGATTGAAAAATACGTGAAGGAACTGCTCCAAGAGGTGATGCCAGGCGGCGGCTTCATATTGGCGTCTTGTCCTCCGGTTCCGACCGAAGCTCCGCCGGAGAACGTCAAGGCGGTGATAAGAGCGGTCAATAAGTACGGCATATCGCGTCGTTGAATTGAACTCTAAGACGTGTTACGAAGTAAGGGCTTGGAACGGCCCTCTAAGTTCGATGAATTCAAGGTAACTTATGAATAAGGCCTCCATGCATTACGATCACTGTTCGAGAAAGCCTTGCAAGTTATTGTACTTGAGCGTAAGGAGCTTACATGAACGTCGCCTTGCAGATCAATGAGGTAGTACTCTGACGAGTCTGAAGGCTTAAGCATGCGCAAATGTTTTATCGTTAGAACACATCAAAGAATTAAGGGGCCTGTGGAAAGTGGTCGCATCAAGAAGAGAAGTTCCTCCTTTGGTTTCGAGCGATTGGTTAGCTAACAATATGAACAACCCGCGACTCCTCATCATCGATATAAGAAGTTTTGAGGACTACCTAAAGGGGCACGTCCCTAGGGCCGTAAACGCCTCCTTTGCGTTGCCCATATCAGCTTGGACTGCTCTGAGGAACGGCCTCTTGCTCGAAGTCCCTCCAGCAGAGTGTCTATTTAATGCTATGAGCTCCATAGGAGTAAGGGACGACTCTATAATTGTCGTTGTCGGCGGGACGGGCAATCCGCGCTCAGTGGCCGATGCGGCTAGAGTCGCAACCACCCTCCTCTACGCGGGGGTCAAGAACGTCGCCATTCTTGATGGAGGGTATGAAAAATGGGCGAGGGAGGGGAGGCCTGTGTCGACCGATATAATAACGCCACAACCGACTCCGTACAGGGGCGTTCTAAATGAGGCGATGTTCGTCGCCAAAGAGTATGTCTTATCTAAAGTTATTTTAAAGGATCGAGAGACGGTCATCGTGGATGCAAGGACATCTGAAGTCTACTTTGGCGTCGAGGTTGAGCCGTGGGCACCAGTCCCGGGCCACATCCCAGGAGCCAAAAACTTGCCAGCTCCGTGGCTTTTAAACAAGGACTGGACCTTTAAGAGCTTGGACGTCCTCAGCGCCATGGCTTCTAGCATAGTAGGAGATGATAGGAGTAGAGAGATAATTGTCTACTGCGGAATTGGTGGTTACGCCTCCCTCTTATGGTACGTCCTCCACGAGATGCTCGGGTACGCTAACGTTAAGATATTCGATGGAGCATGGCAA
>CAZLVJ010000009.1:0-26800 GCA_964562935.1 uncultured Nitrososphaerota archaeon | reverse complement strand
CCGGGTTCTGATGAGACCGGGTGGGTCCCGCCCACTATGGCCGGCGACAACCCCACTCTCCCTTCTCAATCAGCTGGTATAAGGCTTTTTCGATCGATAGAGAGGCACAAAAACCCACGAAAAGCTTTTCTCTTCGTACTTTGAAAGTCTCGGAGAGATACGCAAGGAGTTGTGATGGTCATCTTTAGCGCAAACGAAGTTCGTCAACTCGTGCCCACAGGAGGAGACTACACATACTTGATTGTGTACTTGATCACCTTGATAGCGCTCACGTTTATGTGGTTATTCTTGGGGCAGAGGTACCAAGTCTACATGTGGCTTCGTGACGCCGAAAGGGCCACTTTAAAGCTCGAGGCAATGGCCAAGAAGAGCAAGGAAATACTCATGAACACGATAAAGGAGCTGGGGAAACCCCATAAGGATCCTTCGGAGGAAGTCGAGAAGTTCATGGACTTCTTCGTCATAGAGCCTGTGGACAGAGACCCCTTCGGCGTCTTGAAGAGGCTTGAGCACCTCTTAGACGTCGAGAGAGAGAGGTTTAAGGACGTGGTAGCAAGGGTGGCGCCAAACGCTAACAGCGAGGAGAGGGCTAACCTAGAATCGTCCTTTGCCGCCACGTGGGCCGTGAACTACATATACAAGGTCGTCAGGCACTACACCCTCTTGGGCAAGAAGACCAAGAGCATGTTGATAATCATGCAGATAGCGTACAACTTGCCAATGATAATGAGGCTGGCCGAGGCGTACTTTAACTCGCTTGACGCTTTCACGAAGGGCAAGCCTATAGGCGATAGCGTGGGACCCATGGTCGCTGCGAAGCTCATGAAAGGCCATCCGTGCAAGAGCATTGGGGACGAGATGGTCGTTGCTGAGGTGCCCTTTGAAGGCAGGCTCCTCGTCGTGGTCAAGGCCGAAGGGCCCGGCGGTAGGGTAGGCAAGCCGGGTGAAGCCATAGCCAAGCTGGCTCAGCAGTACAAGGACAGGTTGAAGAGGATAATAACCATCGACGCGGCCGTCAAGATGGAGGGCGAGAACACGGGTCAGATAGCCGAAGGCGTCGGAGCAGCCATAGGCGACCCGGGCCCCGAGAAGTACAAGATAGAGCAAGTGGCCCTCGAGCTTGGCGTCGGCCTAGACGCGGTCATAATTAAGCAGGCCTTTGAGGAAGCTCTATCGACCATGAGGAAGGAGCTGGCAGAGGCAGTAGACAGAGCAGTCGAGGTCGTGAAGAGGATTGTCAGAGAGAAGGTGGCAGAAGGAGAGGTTGCCATAATAGCCGGTATAGGTAACACTATAGGTGTGGGCAACGGCTAGCGACAGAGGTTAACAATATGCCGAGCCCATCACTCGTATCGTCGAACGGAGAAGTCGTTGACTTTTTGTTGTGGTACTTGTTCTTGGTATTGATAATGCTCATAATATTCAGCTTGCTATTTTCTGCGACGAGGAGGGGGGTCTTGATAACCCTAAGAGGTATAAAGACTGTAACGGTCTTGCGGTGCGAGAACTGCGATTACAAGGAAGAAAGGGAGTTCCAGATGGGCGATTACGTCTTTAAGAGAGTGGGCGAGTGCGCTAAGTGCAAAGGGCCTCTCTACATATCCATGATCTACGGCGTCCCAGAGAAAGGCCCTCCAAGGCCGTACGGTTATTAGAAACTCGTAGTCACTTCGACGCCGTCTTCGAGGACTATGATCGTGTGCTCGGCTTGAGCTACGAGTCCCCTGCCCTTCTCTACCAGCACGTGATAGCCGTAGAGGGAGCCAGTACGCGAGAGCTCCAAGAGTTTTGAAAGCGTTTCTTGCGGAATCAAGTCCCTGACCCACCTGTCACAGAAAGGCAGTCCTTTGAACCTGTGCCATATGGTCGCGAGGACCTCCCTATCAGCCTTCTTAGCCTTCTTCGGGCTCAGATATCGAAATATATAGACTTCGGGGGAGTCAACTACTACACCAAGGCCGTTGGTGACGAAGGGCTCTATAGCGTAAACTTCGTACGCCTCCATCGAAAATCTGCTATTAACCGCCACGTTCGGTACGCTCTTCTCCCCGTGTAATGTGTACTGCTTGAGCATGTGGCCCGATAGGTTCCTAATGGGCTTAAAGCCCAAGCTCTTTATGGTCGTCTCTATGAGGGAGCCGAGGGTTGACATCCTAACCCCGGGCCTTATGGAGTTGATGGCCGTCTCGAGGGCCCTCTCTGCCGCACGAACGAGAGGCTCGTACTCCTCGGAGAGAGCGATTGTTGACGCGACGTCGGCTATAAAGCCATTGACGTGTGCCCCGACATCTATCTTCACAAGGCTCCTAGGAGGTATGATTGATTTGTCTCCTACAAATGACGTGTAGTGCGCTGCTACGTAGTTGATCGAAACGTTGCAGGGAAAGGCAGGCTCGCAACCCGTCGACTTGATGTAGCGTTCAACTTGCTCGCATACCTCTATTAATGGCATCCCTTCATGGACCTTGTAGATCACGCTCTTGAGGGCTTGAGAGGCTGCTCTGCCAGCCCTCCTCAAGCAACTTAGCTCTTCTTCAGTGAGCAACGCGAGAGCACACCACATCACTTTGAAAGGAGAAAGGATAATAACCCTTTGGGTAAGAGGAGGACAGGTCGAGGACATGAAGGAAAAGCCCTTTAGCGTAGTGGCAGTTGGCGGGACCTTCGACAAGTTGCACAAAGGACACAAAGAGCTTCTAAGGACGGCGTTCAAAATTGGCCGGAAAGTCATTATAGGCCTCACTAGCGACGAGATGGTGGCTCGAAGCAAGAGCGACGCTAAGATCGATCCCCTCTCTAAGAGGAGGGAGGGCCTCGAAAGTTGGATTAAAGGGGAGAGGATGGACGAGCTGGCGGAGTACGATATCGTGGTGATAAATGACGTCTACGGAGCGGCGATCCACGACGAGGAGCTAGAGGTTCTAGTAGTAAGCGAGGAGACCTACGAGAGAGCGACCACAATAAACAGGATCAGGGTTAGCAAAGGCCTTAAGCCTCTCGTAATCGTAGTGGTCCCGCTAGTACTAGCCTACGACGGCAAGCCCATCTCGTCCACCAGGATAAGGCGAGGGGAAATCGATGTCGAGGGCAGGCCTCTAGCGAGGGCTTAATCTAAGCTCAATATCGCCCTCGACTTGTCAATGAGGGACTGCTTCTTGCGTTGGTGTTCTTTAATGAAGGATGTCACTACTTCGATAGCGAAGGCCTTGTCCTCGCCGCACAGTATCTCCCCGTTCTTACACTTCATGTATATCTCCAATAGCTTTTCGTCGTCTTCTATGAAGAAAAACTTGTACAAGTCGAATATGGGGCACTTCTCCGGCTCTCCTCCGAGCTCCTTCTGCTCTTTAGCCGTCGGCCTTCCGCCGGTGAAGGCATTCCTCAGCTTGTAGGCTACGCTCTCGACGTCCTCCGCCAAGGTGAAGTAGCTCATGGGGTTTCTCTTGCTCATCTTCGGGCTTCCGTCTAGCCCCCTTATTATTTTGTGGTAAGTAGCCGAGGGTAGTATGAAACCGAACTTCTCCCTAAACTTGTGCGCTAGATCTCTGCAAAGCCTGATGTGGGGATCTTGGTCTATCCCCACGGGGACTAAAGTGGGCTTGGGCCCGCCGAAACGCTTCAATTGTGGGAGGAGGATGTCGCCCGCTTGGACCAAGGCAGACATGTAGAGGCCCATGTGTCGCACTCCGTAAATGGCCTCTATCGTCGAGAGCGTTACGGATCGTGCGAATATGAAGGCCAGGTCCTTGACGTCGTTCTCCTTGGACTGCCTATATATGTAGGCGCGCGTTGGGTCGAGACCTAGAGCGAGGGCGTCGGCGAGGTTGTCTACGGCGATCTCCCCGCTCTCTTCGAATGAAATGCCGTTGTCCTCGTAAGCCTCTATGTCCGCTACGCAGTAGAAAACGGTACCTCCCATCTCTTGGAAAAACACCATTTCCCTAAGAGTTAGGATGTGACCGATGTGTAGAGGGCCCGAGGGCTTTATCCCACTCATTACGACAAACGACTGCTTGTTGTTTATCGCGTTGACTATGCGCTCGAAGTCTCGATGGCCAAATATTATCTTCCTCCGAATGAACGAGGGCTTGTGGGGCAACTTATCGGCCACTCCGTTTAGCGGCTGGATCCCGAACTCCTCTAGCAACCTCTCGTAGCTCTCTATCTCCGTCGAACCCCATGGATCTATGATCCCAGCGCTGGGCTTCTTCAAGCTTATCACCAAGAACTTCTAACCATTAACTCTTAAAGCGAAAATTAAAAGCTTCCTTATAGCGCTATCTTCCGAAGCCGAGTGGTGCTGAGCGAATGGTGCCAGAGCTCTCCGATGGGGAGGTTAGGATATTAAAGTGTCTCGGCGATGCTAAAAGAGCCCTAGAGGTTAGCGAGCTGGCTGAGCACGCAGGGCTCAGTCTAAGCTCAGTGATGTCGTATTTAGAGGCGCTAAACCAGAAAGGCTTGGTGCATCTCTTAGTAGAGGATGAGGGTTACCTAATTTTAACGGAGGAAGGTAGGAGGTACGCTGAGGAGGGGCTCCCTGAGAGAAGGATTGCGAAGAGGGCTTTAGATCTTGGAGGACGGGCCGCTCTACAGGAGGTTAGAAAGGCCGTTGAGCTTAGTGATGAAGAGCTGAAGATAGCTCTGGGCTGGATCCGCAGAAAGGGTCTCGGAGAGCTCGTCGTATTAAATGGAGAGAGGGTCATTAAGGTAAGAGACGTCCCCGCTGAAGATCCTGTTGAAGAGGTCTTAAGGAGGTTGGCGCGCGAGAGTAAAGTTCGCGTAAAGGAAGTACCATCAGAAGTTTTGTCAGAGCTGAAGACTCGAAGGCTGGTCTCAATCGTGCAACAAAGAAGGAGGTTTGCGGCGCTTACAGAGAGGGGCCTAGAGGCTCTGAGCAAAGCTCAACAAGTGAGGGTTGTAGGCGCTCTAACCGCAGACCTAATAAAAAGCGGAGAATGGAAGAGCGTTTACTTGAAACCGTACGACATCTCGGCCGAGCCCCCTAGGGTGTACCCAGCTAGGAAGCACTTTTACGTAGAGTTTCTCGACATGGTTCGCAGAATACTCGTGGAGATGGGCTTCGTAGAAGCTGAGGGCCCCTACGTCGAGATGGAGTTCTGGAACTTTGACGTGCTCTTCCAAGCCCAAGACCACCCAGCCAGAGAGATCCACGACTGCTTCGTGTTGCTCGAGCCGTCGACGGGCCGCCTCCCGCAGAGAGAGCTAGTAGAGGCCGTCAAGAGGGTTCACGAGGCCAAGTGGGGCTATTCTTGGAGCGAGGAGCGGGCCTCTAGATTGATACTTAGAAGCCATACGACGGCCGTCTCGGCTAGGTTCTTAGCTAAAAGGCCGAGGCCTCCAGTGAAGATGTTCTGCATATCAAAGGTCTTCAGGCCCGACGTCATCGACGCCACACACTTCATAGAGTTCACGCAAGTGGACGGGATTTATGGCGATAGAGGTGTAAACCTCAGGACGCTCCTCGGAGTATTGCAAGACTTCGCGCAAAGGCTTGGGTTCGAGAGCGTGAAGTTTAGGCCCAGCTACTTCCCCTTTACAGAGCCGAGTGTCGAAGGCTCAGTATACCATCCTCAGCTTGGCTGGATAGAGTGTCTAGGCGCTGGCATGTTCAGGCCAGAGGTTCTTGAAAGCCTTGGGATAGACTACCCAGTCGCGGCGTGGGGCATAGGGATAGACAGGCTTGCGATGGCGTTGCTCAAGATATCGGATATACGAGAGCTTTATTCTCGAGATTTAAGGTTCCTCAGGACGAGAGCGGTGGTGCCTCAATGCCCACTATAAGCGTCAGCAAGAGGGACTTGCTCAAGCTCGTGGGCAAGCGGGATATAAGCGACGAAGAGCTCATCGAAGCCCTTGAGATGGTCAAAGCAGAGGTCAAGGCCTTCGGCCCCGACGAAATAACGCTCGAAGTGACAGCTGATAGGGCGGATATGTTCTCTGCTGAGGGCATAGCGAGGAGCTTAAAGGGCTTCCTCGAGGTAGAGCTCGGCATCCCCAAGTACTCTATAAGAGAAGCTGACGAAACCTTCGTGATCAGGGTCGACGAATCTGTTAAGGATGTCAGGCCTTTCGTCGCATGTGCCGCGGTCGTAGGATGCTCTCTTGGAGAAGAGGGGTTGAGGCAGTTAATACAGCTTCAAGAGGTTCTCCACAAGACTCATGGCAGAAATCGCAAGAAGTTCGCTATAGGCCTGCACAATCTCGACGTGATAAAAGCTCCGATAATATACACAGCCAAGCGCTTCGACGAGTTCTCGTTCACGCCGCTGGAAGGCGGTAGGGAGATGAGTGGTCGAGAGATCATAGAGCAACATCCAAAGGGGGTGGAGTACGGGTGGATCATCAAAGATAAGGGCTTGGCCCCCCTCCTGATAGACGCCAACGACAACGTTCTTTCGATGCCTCCAATAATAAACTCTGAGCTCACTAAGGTGAGCGCGAAGACTAAGAACTTATTCATCGACGTCACGGGGACGGACCTCAAAGCCGTAGAGGACGCTCTAGCGATCTTAGCGGCGAACTTAGCCGAGAGGGGAGGCGAGATAGTCAAGTTCGAAGTGCAAGAGGGTTCGAGCAACAAAAGAGTAGAGCCCAGAACAGATCACAGGACAATGGCGACTAGCTACGACAGGTTAGTCGAAGTAACAGGAATAAAAGTGCCCTTGAGCGAAGTTGTTAAGTGCTTGATGAAGGCTAGGTTAGACGTAACCGTGAGCGGCGAGGGGCTTGACGTCATGATACCGTTCTATCGGGTCGACATAATGGACGACGTCGACATTGCCGAGGACTTCGCCATAGGCTATGGCTACAATAGGATAGCCCCCGAGGTCCCCCCGGTAACTACGCGGGGGCGGGAGCTCGAGCTTGTTAACTTTTCCAGGCTTTGTCGCGAGCTAATGATAGGGTATGGTTTCCAAGAGGTATTGAACTACATGTTTACGAGCGATAGGAAGCTTGATGACGCTTGCGTGCACGAGAGGAGGGTCCGAGTGGCCAAGCCCATTTCATCCGACTACACTTGCCTCAGGACAAGCCTGATCCCGTCCCTGCTGGACTTTCTGTCAGAGAACACTCACGTGGAGTACCCTCAAAAGATATTCGAGATTGGCGATGTAGTGCTAATTGACGAGGACCTCGACGAGAGGAGCCTACATGAAAGGAGGTTGGCAGTGCTACATGCCGACTACAAGGTCGGGTACGAGGACGTCCAAGCAGTGTTATACTCGCTCTTAAGGATATTAAACGTGAGGTTTGAGGTGAAGAGAGATAGCAGAGATCTAATGATAGAGGGTCGCTGTGCCTCGGTGCTAATAGACGGCGAAGTCGTAGGCCTCATCGGTGAGGTTAAGCCGGAGGTTCTCCTGAGGTTCAGGTTGCAGACGCCTGTGGCAGCCTTCGAGATAAGCCTATCAAAGCTCTACAAGGCATGGAGTACAGGCTTTTAATACCTCACTTGACGTTATATTGTGGGCCGCTGGGTCGTAAGTCGCCGCAGCGACGGGGTGGAGGGATCGTGAAGGGGCTTCTCTGATGGATGACCGTCCACCTTACCCACCTGCGGCACAGACTCGGCGGCCCTAACCTAATCTTTATAGGGGCTTTTTGCCCCCTTATCTTAGGCCGCGCCGGCCTTGAAAGCCGCGCATAGGGAGTCCCCATGGAGGGGGCATAAGGCCCGAGACTGTGATATCGGGTGGGTCAATGCGCGGTCACAGCCGGCGCGGCTTTAAAACAGAAGCAAGGTTGATATCATGGACGTCGAGGATAAAATCGAGATAGCGACGAGAAACACATGCGAAGTCGTAGCGCTCTCTGAGCTCGCTGAGGTTCTGAGAGAGGGGGAGGCCAAGGGCTACATAGGCGTCGAGCCCTCGGGGCTTTTCCATATAGGCTGGCTCATCTGGGCTCAAAAGGTCAGAGACCTCTTAGACGTTGGGATTAAGATGAAGGTATTAGAGGCCACGTGGCACGCTTGGATCAACGACAAGCTCGGCGGAGATCTAGAAATGATACACAAATGCGCCAAGTACATCGAGCACGCATTAAAGGCCCTCGAAATCGATAAGGGCGACATAGAGTACGTCAAGGCCGAGGACCTAGTAAATGACTCTGAGTACTGGAGGCTAGTCATCAGTATAGCCAAGAACTTGTCACTAGCGAGGGTTCGAAGGGCCATAACGATAATGGGTAGAAAGGAGAGCGAGAGCATATTGGACTTCTCGAAGCTTATATACCCCTGCATGCAAGTCGCCGATATATTCTACATGGACCTAGACGTTTGCCTAGGGGGGACCGATCAGCGCAAGGCCCACATGCTCGCGAGAGAAATAGCAGAGAAGAGAGGGTGGAAGAAACCAGTTGCAATACACACACCTCTGCTCATGAATCTAAAGCCTCCTATAGGTAGCGGGGATCTGGGTGAGATTGATCTAAAAATGAGCAAGTCTAAGCCGGAAACGTGCATCTTCGTCCACGACACTCCTGAGGAGATAGAGAAGAAGATAGAAGGCGCTTACTGCCCCATGAAGGTTGTCGACATGAACCCAGTAATAGAGATATGCAAGCACATACTGTTCGCTCGACCAGGCTTCAAGCTGTACGTGGAGCGCGAGGAGAAGCATGGAGGAGACCTGTGGGTTGAGAGCTTTGACGAGTTGGTTCACCTATACGGTAGGGGGGAGTTGCATCCACAAGACCTCAAGCGAGCGGTGGCCAAGGCCTTGGCGAAAATGCTCGAGCCCGTCAGGAGCTATTTCGAATCAAACAAAGAGGCCGGAGAATTGCTTAAAGCCCTGAAAAGCGCTACGATAACTAGATAAAGGAGCTTGCAACTACTTTGAGTTAGCTAGACTACATAGTCTAGGAGAGACTGTGCGTAGTTAATGGTCTAAAGCTTGGTGATAAGCGATGGGAGGTGTCGCGGTTACCGCTAAGTACGTCATCCACGCCACGATAGAGGTAAGTGGGATAGTGGATAAATCGGATGTCATAGGCGCGCTCTTCGGACAAACCGAGGGCTTACTCGGCGATAAGTTGGACTTAAGAGAGCTACAAAAAGCCGGGAGGATAGGCAGAGTCCTGGTGACCTTGGAGGAGAGGAATGGCAAGTGCGTTGGCCAGATAGAAATACCATCCAACTTGGATAAAGTCGAGACAGCGTTAATAGCCGCAGCCATAGAGACCGTCGACAAGGTCGGTCCCTGCGATGCGAAAATCACGGTGATTAAGATAGAGGACGTCAGGGAGGAGAAGAGGAAGAAGGTCGTAGAGAGGGCTAAGGAGCTCTTAATGAAGTGGAAGGAGGTTACGCCAGACACACGCGAAATAACAGAGGAGCTACTCAAGACGGTCAGGGAGGCCCAGCTTGTGGCCTATGGTCCCGAAAAACTACCAGCAGGACCGGATGTGGACAAGAGCGATACGATAATAATCGTTGAGGGCAGGGCGGACGTCGTCAACTTGCTGAGGCACGATTACCGAAACGTGATAGCAATAGAGGGAGCTTCGATTCCAAAGACCATAATAAACCTGTGCAAGGAGAAGACAGCGATAGCGTTTGTTGATGGAGATAGGGGTGGGGAGCTAGTCTTGAGGCAACTGCTCCAAGTAGCCGATATAGACTACGTGGCAAGGGCGCCTCCAGGAAAGGAAGTGGAGGAGCTGACAGGAAAGGAGATAGCCAAGTGCTTAAGGGATAAAGTGCCTGTAAGCGAATACCTCGCGATGCTGGAGAAAGGCCTCCAGCCTCCTCATCTGCCTCAACCCCAAGCTACCGCAGAGACGCAGGTCGTCTCCCTCAAGAGCAAAATACCTCCCGAGGTGCTAAAAGAGGCTGAAAAACTCATTGGTAGCTTAGAGGCTCTAATATACGATGAGAACTGGAGGATATTGACAAAGATACCCGTAAAAGACTTGGCGAACTACTTGCAGTCGACTCAGGACCCCGTAAGTTACATAGTCTTTGATGGAGTGGTTACTCAAAGGCTTGTAGAAATAGCTGAAGCAAAGAGTGTGAAGATGCTCATAGGCGGAAGAGTGGGGAACGTCACGCACAAGCCAATGTCGTTAGAGATCCTCACATTTAATGGTCTAGGTCTTTGAGATGACGATAGAGTTAAAAGAAGGCGAGGAAGTAAGAAGGGGCATCGAGAAAGTACTTAAGGAAGGCGAAGAATACGCTAAAAAATTGCTTGATGTCGACGCCGATAAGGTGATAATAGTCCACCACGATGATGCTGACGGGGTAACAGCCGGAGCGCTTCTCAAGCTCGCACTCGAAGGAAGGTTCTCGACGCACGTGATATGCCTTGAAAAGACTTACCCTCAAGCAGTGAAAAAGCTACAAGCTCAAGGCAAGGAGCCCATAATATACGTTGATTTGGGGGGCCCTCACGCATCTCTCATATCAAAGTTAAATGATCTGAAGAGGACGATAATAATCATAGACCACCACGACTTAGAGCCCAGCCACGATATTGGCGAAGAGGTAATGTTACTAAACCCAGAGGTTCACGGAGTTGATGGTGAGACCTATGCCTGCGGGGCCAGCTTAGCGTACTTCTTTGCGCGTTCGATAAAGAAGGACGTAGAGAAGTACGCTGGCCTAGCCGTGATAGGCTCAGTCGAGATACCAGGAGGGCCAAGAGGGCTCAACCTCTTAGCTCTCAAGGAAGCTGTAAGGGTCGGAGTAGCAATTTATGACGAGAAGAGCGAGAAGGCCAAAGTCCTTTGGGATGGCAAGTTTACGAACCCTGAACCCCTATCGACGAGGCTCACGGTCATGGCCTCAGTGGGTTACTATCAAGACGGACCTCAAAAAGCTCTAGACTCATGCATCAAGTGCTCGTGGGCTGGAGTAGAGGACTTCCTCAGCTTACTCGAAGAGAGGAGGAAGAGGGCTTACTCGAACTTGATTTCAAGGCTCCGCTATACTGGGCTAAATAAGTTGAAAAGAGTTCAGTGGTTTCACGCTGAAGACGAGTTTCGCGACATGGGTGTCAAAGTCATAGGGACCTTCTGTAGCTACTTGATGTACCAAAAAGTTGTCGACGACGACAAGGTCTTAGTCGGCATGATGAACATGAAGAGCGACGTGCCTGGCTTGGGAGCGCTTGAGGGCTCCTATGTTAAAGTGTCTGCTCGCGCTCCTAAGAGGGTATTGACGCTCGTAGAGGCAGGCTTTCTGGAGCCTCTCTCAAAGGCTCTGGCCGAGGCGGCCAAGCGCTTAGGCGGCTTCGGCGATGGCCATGCAGCGGCGGCCAGTGGCATAATACCAAAGGGGAGGGAGAGGGAGTTCGTGGAGTTGATGGACAGGCTCTTAGCAAAAGATGAAAAGAGCGCTGAAGGGAGAGGCGGAGGAGTAACTCTCGACAAGTTCCTATTTCCTAAGAAAGTCGAAAAGTGATGCTTGCTTAGCGCCTGAAAGCAATTGTTCTTCGCTCACTCCAAAGTACTTCAAGATCCTCATGGCCAGTGCAACTATTTGCTTTCTTGCGTAGTATTCCTTGTCTATCTCATCCATGGTGGCGAAAACATAGGGCTTGACCCTCTCCGATATTTTGTCAGAGGTCCCTTGAACCACAACGAACCCCACTTTATCTCCTATCTCTAGCTTAAAGCCCGCCGCCAAAAGTTGCTTGGCAGCTTGAACGTGTGCTGCCTCGACCTCGTATTCGTCAAGAGGCTTCGACAAGGTCTTCCAAATGACTAACTTCTTCATGTCGACCTTCCCAGCTCGAACCTTGCTTACAACGTCTCTAACGTAGTTCATGGCTGCCTGCACATCTTTTTTAGTCAATATTATCTCTATGACCTTGGTCTGTACCTCTTGTGACAGCTCACACCAGTCCCCCCTCACGGCCTCGAAGCCCACCACGTCTATCCGACCGTCAAGCGTTAAACCAGCGTACTTCTTCGCGGCTTCCGTGAAGAAGCACACCTTATAGACCTTCTCCAATTTGATTTCTAGGCCAAGCTCCTCCTCTACGCGCTCTATGAAGGCCTTGATCTTATCCTCGTCGTGCTTCACGAATATGCTGTCAGTATCCCCGTATATCACCTGAAGGCCCATCTCCTTGGCCATCTTTATAGTCTTCATGATAGTCTGCCTGCCGTAGGCCGCCGTAGCCTCAGCGCAAGGTTTTAAGTAAAATCTCGCCCCCGTCCAGCCCAAGTACCCGTACATAGCGTTAGTCATGGTCTTTACGGCTCTCTGCCTGCTGTCAAGTATGGTGTATCGAGGGTCCTTGGGATCAAGCTTCTTCATACTTTCCCTTATCGACTTCCTCAACTCAAGCAATCTCTCTAAGGCCTTCCTGTACAGGCTCGGAGGGCTCTTCCTAAACCTATGGCCCACCTCAGGGGCGACGTGGCACTCATCGGGGTCGCAAGCTTCCTCGGGAGGCACATAAGTGTCAAAGCCTATGTTGTACTTTATCATCAAGTGAGGATACATGGCTGAGAAGTCCAAGACTGCTATGTTCTCGTGGAGCCCCTCCTTGGGCTTTAAGACCAAGGCTCCCCTGTAGGGTTCGTACTTCCTCTCTATTCTGTTCGGCACGAGCTCGCCTTCATTGAACGCCACTCTCATCAAGTACCACTCGACTCTAAAGCCCACGGAGGCCGCCAGCACTTGGTCCAGCGGCACGCCCGTAAGCTTAGAGAGTTGCATGGCGAAGGGCAACACCTCCATCGCGATGCCGTAAGTGGACGTGGCATCTTCTTCGGCATACTTCTTCAATATCTCCCGCTTCGAGGGGTCGTCCCAAAACTCCGCTATGTCTAGATAGTCTATCATGACTCTCTTGTCTTTTGGCATTACGCCCAAGTAATCCGCCACGTTTTCGAGCGTCTTGATCTTGACCTCTGTCAGGTCCTCGGCGTAGTCATACAAGTCAACGTTCGCCCTGCCCACCACGGATATGTGGCCGTAGACGCTCTGATGGGGTTCTGCGAAGTCCCGGCTCACCTTCAGCTTTATTCCGTGGATCTTGGCCCTGGCCTGTATGTATGGCCAATCAAAGTGGTTGTTATTGTAGCCCACGATTATGTCGGGGTCGTATTTTTGAATATACTCCACAAACTCCTTCAGTATTCTAGAGTCGTCATAGTCCTCGGCCGTCAAGACCTTGGTCCCTTCGTCAGTCGTCAAAGAAATTATTATTATCGGGTCTCGCTGGGGGACTGGAGACCCAGCCTTATTGTAACACTCTATGTCGAAGGCCAATATCTTCAGCTTGGGTATCTCATCTTTAGGGTATGGTTTAGGCCTCGTGAGTGCTCTATAGACCGCGTCAACCTTGAGGTCGCCAACTCCACCCTCCTCTTCAACCTCCACCTCGTGCCAATCGCAGGGGTTTATCCCGTTGTCTATCATGTACCTCATGTAGAACCTTATATCGGCTTCGAGCACCTCTTCTACCCAATCCAACTTAGCTATCTTTTCCCTGTAGGTGGGTATGGACTCTGGAAGAAGGCATGTGACTTTAAGTGCCTTGACGGGTTTGCCAAAGTACCTTTTGTCAACCTCCTCCACGGATATTATGGGCCCTGAGGGATCCTCCATGAACTTGATGTCCTTTATTGCTTTTGAAGCGTCGACCCTGTTCTTGGGCAGAACGTAGAAGTAGGGTCTGAAGCTGTAGTCCTTTACTAGTACGCGCCTCCCGTCCTCTGATATGCCCCACATCTTGATAACTGGGACCCTGCCCTCTACATCGTAATTTATGTCGAGAAGCCAGAACAGCAACCTCTGAGGCATCGAGCTAACTCCCATTAGACTAGCGCTTATCTCCTGGATAAGTTTACCGTAGCAGTTATCAGATTTCCTTGACCATAAAATAAGCGTCTTCTCCCCAAGAGTAGTAACCTTTGAGTAGCGTGACTACCTTGAAGCCCAAGCGCTTGTAGAAGTTTATGGCTTCTTCATTTGAAATAGCGACCTCTAAAACGGCCCTCTTCAATCCCCTTTCCTTAAAGGCATTGAGCAGAACCTCCATCAGCTTAGCGCCTATGCCTCTCCTCCTCCACTCGGGTCTCACGGCTATGGATATTACGTGCCCACTGCCATCACATCGCTTGGCGCCTACCACGTACCCCACGATCTCTCTGCCCATCAGGGCCACGTAGAACATATCGCTGTGCAGATGTAAGAGGGAGAAGATGAGCTCTGGGGGGTAAGGCCTCTTAAAACTCAAGGACTCGATCTCAACTATCTTGCCAAAGTCCGAGGGGAGGGCTTTCCTTATGTTGACGGGCTCTCGGCTCGAGCTCATAGTGGTTCAGCCACGTAGATGTTGTCCTTGCAGGCCAATATCTTAGCAAGCACTGTAGACCCCACCTCGATGTTTGATGCTTTCACTAGGGTTATCAAGCGCTCTTGGCGTACGTCCACAGCCAGCTTCTCTCCTCGAAGCCAGCCAATGCCAATCACCCGCACGCGAATTTTCTCGCCTTTCTTGAAACTCAGCGGTATCCTAGCGTCTTTAGCTATTCCGAAGTCGTCGGGCTTCAACACGAGCTTCACCTTGAAGCGCTCTTCGAGCTTACGTAGCTCTTTGTAGAACTTATACCAAGTCATGGGCCTTACGCCCTTGGGCTTCCTTCCATATTTGTGAACTACGTACTTCTGTATGCCCAGGGGAGGCCATCGCTTGCCAGCCCCTATCTTTAGGGCATACTCAATTATCTTCGGTATCTCTTGGTCGTTGAGGCCGGGGACCCAGACAGGCGCTATTAACAGGTCGATTTTGCTATTCGAGATCGCCTCGGCCATCTTCAACACGTGCTCTAGGTCGTAGTGCTGGGTACCCGCCAACTTCCTGGCTAGCTTAGGGTCTAGGGCGTCTATGGACAGGTTGATCCTAGAGAGTCCAGCCGCTTCTAAGTCGCTTATCATCCTGTAAGAGAGGAGAGATCCATGAGTTTGCAAAGATATAACGCTCACCTTCGGGATCTCTGACAGTTTGTGGACTAGGTCGGCTATTTTTGGGTATGTCAAGGGGTCTCCGACAGTGTCTATGTGGGCTTCTAGGCTCTTCGACCTCTTAGCTTTTGCTACGATCTTAAACCACTTGATGATGTGATCAAGGTCAACAACGTACTCTGCTTGCCTGTTCCTCGAGGAGGGGCCAGCGTCCGTAGAGCAAAAGATGCATGAGAGGGGGCAAGACGAGGAGGGCCTGACCTGTATCAGGTTCGTGCCCCGGTCTATGATGCCGAACGCTATACAACCAACGAGGGGCCAGTCCGCGGGGACCTCGACGAGCTTTCTCTGTTGCAACTCCGTGCGCCTGATAACCGAGGAGCGTAGCTAAACTATTATAGCTTGCCAACCATGAGGAAGTTGTGAGCAGGAGAAAGAAGCCGGTCAAGACAGGTGACAGGATCGAAGTAATATATGACGATCACCATTGGAAGTTATTATCTGAGCTCAGAAGTAAAGCCGTGGAAATAATGGAAAGGTTGGAGTACTTGGGGCTGAGCCCAATAGTTCATGGTAGTATAGCGAGGGGGGATGTAAGTCCCACAAGCGACGTCGACATCGTCATACCCTACGTGGTGCCCTCGTATCGAATTGAAATGATCGCCGACGAGCTGGGGGCTAAGCCAATTAAGCGATTGATAACTCAAGCTACGCCAGCTCATACAATAAAGGCCCACTTGTACCTCGACGAGAGGACAGTGATAACGTTTCCCCTAACCAACCTCACACGTCATGAGAGGGAGTTCTATAAGTTCGGGGGCGAAGTGACGTTGGCCGAGCTAAAGGAAAATAAGAGGGTCTGTGGAATAGACAAGAGATTAAAGCTCATCGAGCCCACACCTCGAGGGCACTACGAAGAGCCCATAATAGGCAGAGAAGTCTATGCGGCTACTAAGGTCGGCGTTAGCTTGGACGTCGTCCAAGAGAGGGTTAAAGTGTTGACGCGAAGGGACGAAATAGGCAGGACCGGGGTCTACTTGAAGTATGAGGTTAGGCCGGACGAGAGCATCGAGGAAGCTCTCATGACCCTAGCCTCTAAGGACCCCGCCCTCAGGAGGGTGCTAGCCTCTCGGGGCTTCTTGTGAGAGGCCCATCTCTTTCAGCTTAGCAACGATGAGCTCTACTTTCTTGACCACGTCCAGGGCATCCCTCCCAAATATCCTCACCATGGGCTCTTTCCCTAAGTCACCTAAGTCGTATATGGCGTCAGGCTCTTCAGTCAAGCCCTTTATCGCTTCTTGCGCCCCCCACTTCAAGCTCATTCCCTCCTGTAGCTTCACTTCCAAGGGCTCCTTGGTCCTGTCGAAAGACGCTATCTTGAAGGCCATTTCTCTCAAAGCCCTCAGCACTTCCTCGGAGTACCTTATGTTCATGCAAGCTCTTATTGAAGGCCACTTCTTGTTCACCTCCAAGAGTATACTCCCCAAATGCCTTGACCCTCCGAACTTTATTAGACCTTGAGCTCTCAAGAAGCCCCTTACAGGCCTCAACCTCCCCTCTATGCCGCAGACGTCTTCGAGGGACTCTGGGTTTCTAAGGCACATGACGATGTTCATGCCAACCTCTGGAGTCAACTCTTCAAGTCCCTTCATCGACTCTATGAGTTCTAAAGCCTTATACATGTTGTCGATGACCCTGACGACGTCTAGAGACTTGTAGTAGGGCTCCAGAGGGTTCGCTATCCTCGCCCTCCCTCTCAGCTTGTAGGACCCTTTCATGGCGCGGGTGACGAAGTGCGAGGCTTGCACGAAGGCTTCGGGGAGGCCTAGGCCGTGGGCTAGGAGAGCGGCTAAGGAGGAGGCGAAGATGCAGCCCAGGCCATGGAAGGGCTCTTCGAAGAGGCGCTCCTTCTCCACCACCAAGAACTCCCCTTGATAATAAAGGACGTCGACGACTTTTTGGGATGACGCGTGACCTCCTTTTACTATGACGCACTTGGCTCCTAGCTCGGCTATCCTCCTTGCCGCTTCTTTAGCTGAGTCCAGATCACGGACGTCAACTCCACTCAACGCGCTAGCCTCTAAGGCATTGGGAGTCACTACGGTCGATTTAGGGATCAATAGTTCGATGAGTGATTTAAGACCTTGGGCCGTTATTAGGTCCTTTCCGTCCCAGCTCTTGAGTATTGGATCTAAGACGACGGGCGGCTCTTTTGGAAGCCCCTCGGCTAAGAGCTCGACCACGTCACTGCTGTAGACCAAGCCGATTTTTATGGCTTGGGGCGTGCAATCTTTAAGTATCTCCTCGAGCTGAAGGCGCACTAGCTCACGAGTGAAGGGCACTACGCCCTTGACACCGTTGGAGTTCTCGATGACTAGGCAGGTTGCGAGCGCTAGTGGCAAGACCTTCATCATACTGAAGGTCTTTACGTCCGAGTACAGGCCCGCTCCAGTGATTGGGTCAAGGCCTCCTATCGCTAGCGCACACTTGGGCTCGAGGGAAGCAAGCTTCCTAATGGCCTGCAAAAATGACACCTACAGTGAAACTTTAAAGTTAATGCTTAAGTGTTTAACGTGAGGGGCGCCTCGATGATGATGCTCAAAAGGGCAGATGTACAAGATGAAGAGCCCACGCAGGGCTGACGGAATTAAGGGGCGTGGACATGCAGAAATGCGTGCTCGTCGACTTGGGCGGCACCTTGATACATGGTCCAAGCATCAGAGACGTCTTCGGCAAAGCTCTTCAAAGCGACGAGATAATGTCTAAGCTTGACGGCTATTCGAGGACCAGGCTAAATAGTTCATTTGGCAAGGTCTATGAAGGACTTAAGGCGATCAAGAGGAGTTTGCTAATAGAGGTCGGCTTGGACACGACCATTGAGCTGGCTTTGAGAGAGAGCTCGATAGCAGATCGCCGATTAGCCAAGGACTTGAAAAGTGCTTTGCTCAGGCTCTACGTGGAGGAGCGCAAGGCCTACGACGACGCGCACTTCTTCCTGGAGAAATTGAAGGACTTGGGCTTTGTCGTCGTGGTTGTCTCAAACGTCCCTGAGCACTGCATGGCCTTGGAGCCCCTTGAAAGGTTGGGGTTAAGCAAATACGTAGACGAGGTCGTGACCTCAGCGCAATTAGGCCTTCGCAAGCCACACCCCCTAGTCTACTTGAAGGCCCTCGACAGAGCGCGGGCTTCTCGCGCAGTCTTCGTCGGAGACAGCGTCGAAAATGACGTCTTAGGCCCCCTAAGCGTAGGCATACCTGCGATACACGTTGCTAGGAGTGGCGTTGTGCTTAAGAGGAGCGTCAGCTCTCTTTCTGATGCCCTCGATATAATTTTAGCAGGGCCCTTTAGTAACTCTCTTGGGCTCGGGGATGGCGATGTCATCTAGGATCGTGCCCTCAGACCGCTTTGAGAGAGTGGGCGCCCACAGCCACATAAAGGGCCTGGGGGTGCGAAACGGCAAGGCCCTTCCGGTGGCCGACGGCATGGTCGGACAGGTTGAGGCTAGAGAGGCCGCGGCCATAGTGGTGGACATGGTTAAGAGGGGCAAGATGGCCGGGCGGGGCATTTTACTCGTGGGACCGCCGGGCTCGGGGAAGACGGCGCTCGCTTCTGCCATAGCCAAAGAGCTGGGAGAAGACGTCCCCTTCATAGCCATATCGGCATCGGAGGTCTACTCAACTGAGCTGAAGAAGTCCGAGTTCATAATGCAAGCTCTCAGGAAGGCCATAGGCGTCCGCATCAGAG
This sequence comes from uncultured Nitrososphaerota archaeon, assembly GCA_964562935.1. Classification (GTDB taxonomy): domain Archaea; phylum Thermoproteota; class Methanomethylicia; order Nezhaarchaeales; family WYZ-LMO8; genus WYZ-LMO8. The sequence goes on along the minus strand of CAZLVJ010000009.1, from coordinate 8,112 downwards.
AGGTCAGGAGGGTTTACGAGGGAATGGTGACAGAGCTCGACGTCAAGATGGGCAAGCACCCATACAATCCCTATCAACAAGTACCTGTGGGCGCTAGGATAAGGCTGAGGACTAAGCTTGAGGAGAAAGCCTTCAACGTGGACGAGACGGTCGCAACGGAGCTCATGGTGAAAGGGGTTCAAGTCGGGGACGTCATATGGATCGACGCTGAGACAGGGCGGGTTACGAGGCTGGGCAGGTGCGAAGAAGCGCCTTCGGAGTACAAGTACGACATTGAGGTCTCGCAGAAGGTGCCCCTGCCCAGCGGACCCATATCGAACGAGAAGGAGTTCATCCACACAGTCACTCTTCACCAGCTCGACGTCAGCTATGCTCGAAGCGCTTCTTCGAGTATCTTCAGCCTCTTGTTCGGAGGAAGGGAGGAGAAGGAGATACCACCCGAGGACAGGCAGAGAGTCGACAAGATGGTCAAGGAGTGGGTCGACGAGGGGAGGGCCGAGATTATCCCAGGGGTCCTATTCATTGACGACGTCCACATGCTTGACTTAGAGGCGTTTGCGTATCTCGGCAGAGCCATGGAGAGCGAGCTGGCGCCGATTATAGTGTTGGCAACGAACCGAGGCATGGCAAAAATAAGGGGTACCGACGTGGAGGCACCCCATGGAGTACCACTAGATCTCCTCGACAGGCTTTTGATAATAAAGATGAAGCCCTACACCGAGGATGAGATACGGGAGATACTAAAGGTCAGGGCGAAGGAGGAGAACGTGAAGTTGGGCGACGACGCCTTAGAGGCTCTGACGAAGATAGGTACTGAAACGTCCTTGAGGTATGCGGTTCAACTTCTCGCGCCATCGCTTGAGATAGCTAAGTACCAAGGAAGGGACGTGGTGACGAGCGAGGACGTCAAGCGAGCACACGAGATGTTCATTGACATTAAGAGATCCGTAAGCTACTTGAAGAAGTACGAAGAGATGTTCCTCAAATAGCCGCAATTTTCTTGAAGTCTAGGGCGTCATTGGCCATGTTGGTGTTGTTGAAGAGGACGTAGACTACCCCCTCCTTTTCATAGGGCTTGACCCACTTCTCGTATAGTTGTCTGAGCTCCTCATCGCTATAGTCGTAGACGTAAGCCCTCTTTCCCAGCCCGTGGAGCCTGTAATATACTACTTGGCCAAGGGTCGTCGCAAGGACTTGTTTAAATGGGTCAACTATGTGGATCACGTTAAGCTCTTCGCACAGCTCCCTTATGGTGCCGAGGTCCCAACTATCGTGCCTGAACTCGATTCCTATGACGAGCCCCTGTGGTCTTTCAACTGTGTTCATAAAGGTCCTGATGTTAGACATGTTTTCGGCAGACTTCACGAACGAGGGCGGCATCTGCAAAACCAGCACTGGACACTTCAACACTTTGGCTATTTCCAAGGTCTTCTCCCAAGCCTCGTAGTTCTCGTTTGTGGGCTTCAAGTGACCGTACCTCTCCTGTCCTTCGCTTGGCACTTTAAGGCCGCTCTTCCTCCAAGTGGGGCTGGAAGGCGGATGCGTTATCGCTTGCCAAGCCTTCATAGTGTAAGTGAAGTTCGAGGGGGCTTCTTCGCGCCATTTTCTGGCGGTCTCTATCGATGGGAGCTTGTAGAACGTGGACTGCAACTCTATGAGGTCGAAGACCTCGAAGTACTTCTTCATGCCGCCCTTAACGGCCCATCCACAACAACCCACTTTGACCGTCAAGCCGTCCTCACCGCTCTCTGGGTTTGTAGAGGGGGTGGAGGAGAAAAAGGTTTAAGGATTGCAAAGGGAATGGGAGAGGAGATGGGATCAATATTCCAAAGAATCGTGAACCTCGGAAAGATATCCACATTCGTGATCACAAGCCTCCTGTTTTACAGCGTAGTCCTCGACTCCGTTCCTGCTTCTACGATCGCCCGCTACAGGTATTCGTGCAACTTCACGTTTGTGGTGTTAGGCGATGTCAGTGACTCGATGGATGTCAATCAAATAATGGTCTTCCCCAACTCCACTAGGCAGTCGGTCTTCATTGAGGAGGCGAAGGGCGTAGTTGACAACGTGGAGTATCGAGGGTCCTTAGTCCTAGACGAGCAAGGCAATGCTATTTTGGTCTTCGACTTTCCTCCGGACTTCGTAAAGAGTCGAAGCATCGTCACCCTGTACGTTAGGGCCACGATAATTCAGAAGGCTAGCAATGGTCCCACCCCGATAGATGAGCTTAAAAGAGCGTTACCAAGCGAGGTGCCTTCAAGCCTAGCAGAGCGTTACGCCGGCAATAGCACCACTTGGCCCATTTCATTGATGATTTACAGCCTTGTGCTTAACCTCACGGAGGGGCGTGAGGGAACGTATTACGACTTGTTGAATGCATTCTCTAAGTGGATAGAAGAGCACGTGGCCTACCCTTTGGAGCAGGGCGTGAGGGAGCTGATAGGTCCTCAATACCCTGACGAGACCTACGAAAATGGGGTCGGCGATTGTGATGACAGGAGCATCCTCTTTACGACCATGTGCAGGGCCGTTGGCATACCGTCATTCTTACAAGTCGGCGCTATTCCTAAGCCAGCCTCTCAATGCGAAGAGGTCAAGTACGGCGGCAATTACGTCTACAGGTCCAAGGGGATTGCTTGGCACGCTTGGAGCATGGTATACGTCCCCAGAGTTGGATGGATACCGGTCGACACAGCGTACTTCGATGGCGCCGTCGTTGAGAGAGCCCCAGGTGGCCTCTGCTATATAAAAAGCCCTAAAGGTCTCGACCCCAAAATAATTTCGTCGGCTTACTTCATAGCCAACCCCATAGTTTACGCAAACCACAAGTCTCTAAAGTATGTCGAAGAAGCAAGGGCATGGGAGAGGGCCGTGAAAGAGGGCAGGATTAAAGTCATTTGTGATGAAAAGCTAGAGGTCTTGTATGCCAAAGTGCCGATACCAACGGAGGTCCCGTTGATTTTAGGCCTCGCTTTCGTTGCCGCACTCCTCTTAATATACCTTAACCTTAAGAGAAGGGAGGGCCTCTTGAAGAAGGCATAAAGGGTTATCGGACGCATACAGCTCGTAGCTCAACCATTTCGGCATGTATTTTTTGATGAGGGACTCACTATACCTCCCATCCATTAGTATCACGACGGCCTTATCTAGGGGGCTACGTATCAGCCTCCCCACAGCTTGGACGACCTTCCTCATAGCCGGTTCCGTAAAGACGGCTCTGTGGGGCCTCTTGAAGCCCAGACTTCGCAACTTCTCGACCCTCTTCATGTTGTACGGTGTGGGCTCAGGCATCGGCAGTCCAACTATTACTGCGACCGGCATTAGCTGGCTGGATATGTCAATGCCCTCCGCCAGCCTTCCGCCGATCACTGAGACCAGTGTCGCGTCTGCGCCCCTCTCAACATAATTCTTGAAGCGCTCGAAGACCTCTATGCTCGGCGAGCCCTTGCCCTCGTCGACGAAGATAAGCCCCCGCAGGAGTTCTTTTAGACCTACGGCTTCGAGAGCCCTCAGAATGCCGTACGAAGGCACAAAGACGCCTAGACCTCCCTCCATGCTATCCCTAATGACCTTCAGTTTGTAGGCTATGGCCTTGTAAAGGCGTTCTGATCTATTTTTGATTGATGTCGAGATTGATCGATCGACTATAAAGACGGCGTGGCCATACTTTGGCCTGACGTACTTAATTACCTTAGAGCTCTCGGCCTCTAGGTTTAAAATTTTGATGAAGGCGCTTATCGGGGAGAGGGTACCGGACATGAGCACCACGCCGTGAAACTTGCTCGTGACTTGCTTGAAGTCATAAGTCAGTGGCCTGACCTCTACGCAAAGCTCGCCTTCAGTATCTAGGTGAAGCCAAATTGCATGGTCGTAATTGGCTCTCAACGCCTTTTCCAGGAAAGTGTAAGTCGAGTAAGTCGGGCATCTTATCGTAAGGCCCCTCAAAGCTCTCGTCTTGATCACGTCCAAGGCCACTTCTCGTAACTTCTCTAGGTACTCGAGGGGGTCCTTGAAGTGCCTTGATATCATCTTCAGAATCTCCTCTCGCGGAACGTCGACTCCTTGCGACAAATCGTTATTCACAAATCCTCTTAACGCATCAACTAAATCCTCTAGGGGGCTTACTAGCTCGGCCCTTCTAATCGACAGCTCGTCGATGGAATTGTAAAGCGTGCTGAGCCTGAGGACTTTCGACTCATACTCTATCGCGGAGTCCATGATGTTGTGCGCCTCATCAATTATGGCCGCGGTGTCGTGCATTTGCAGAGGCTTGAAGTAAGCCTCGTAAACGTAGCGATTGAAGACGTAGGGGTACGTCAGGGCTAAGATGTTGCTATTCTTCATTAACCTCTTCATCACAGCGGCTGGACAACACTTTTCCTTAGTAGCAACTTGAATCACTTCGACGGACGTTACGAGGTAGTGCTCGCGACTTAGGTTATAGGCACAGCGATCCACTTTCTCTTGATCTAAATAGGGGCATAACAACTCGTCCCTTAGCGCACGGCACGCTAAGTGAGACAGCTCTTCGTTCACTCCACGGAATAGAGGGCATGAGGAGGACTTGCCCCTCAGAGAGAGCCCTCTTAGGATGGCTCCGCGATCCTTCAGGCGCCTCGCTTCCTCTATCACTTTGTCGCTCTCGTCATTCGTCCTCGTAAGCCATACGGCCCTCCTTATCAAATTCTTTTGCAGAGAAAGAGCTATCCCCATTAACGAGGCTATCGTCTTGCCAAGTCCGCAAGGCGCTTCGATTACAGTGAAAAGTCCTTGGGCTACGGTCATGTACACGGTCTTTGCTATCCTCAACTGTCCTGGTCTTAAAGAGGGGTACGGCGAGAGGGCCTTTAGTTCACTTTTGAGCATTTTCGCTACATCTCCCCGCCTCTGGAGCCCCTGAGCAAAACTTCTTCGATCTCGAAGACCTTTTCCCTCACGAAGCTCAATGAATACTCGAGGCTTTCGATCTTATCGTGGAGGGCCTTTATTGTCGAGGAAGGTGCCACCTCGACGTTGCTCAAGAAGGAGAGTTTGTCGACGAAGTTCTTTAATAATTGCTTGAGCTCGTCCACTTCTCTTGTCAACTTACTGACGTCGTTCGTTACGCTTTTTCGCCACTCGTTAATTTCCCTGAGGTCCTCGATTATGTAGGGTAACAGAGCCGCTTCGCTCTTGGGCTCTGGACGGCATTGGCCCTCCCTTTCTCGCGCTTCGATTCGCACCCTTTCACTCGCGGTCTCTGCGTTCGAGCTTTTGGCCTTAAGTACCCTGACCGTGAACCTCTGCCCTCTGTGTATGACCACGCAGCTTCCGTTGGGCAACTTCGCTATCTTAAGCCTCTCCTCTTCGGTCAGACCCATGTTCTTTGCCTCTTCCGCCGTGAGGCTGAGCCTGTGGAGGATTATGTACTCGGCGTTTCGATATGTGGTCGAGACGAGTGACGGTATCTGCGCTACAGCCAAGACCCTCACCCCGTGCTTTCTGACCTCGTCTATTATAATTTCGCAACTAGTTGGGGGCTGATCCAAGCGACGCGGCAATAGCACGTTCTGCGCTTCCTCTATGACCAGCAACTGCTTCGTGGGGTTGTTGTATATGAGCCTGAGGATCACGTTGGCCACGAGTCTCTTGGCGTCGAACGTCAGCCCGGATAGGTCTATGGTATCGACGTCGTTTACGGTCAGGGAGCCCGAGAAGAGGTTCGCGTAGGACAGGGGTTCGAGCCTCCTGAGCAAGGCGTTCTTTATCTCCCTCCTCGTATCGCTCTCGGCTGGGTACTTACGGAGCTTTTCTATTATCTCGCTCAGGTTGTTTGAGTCCTTGGCCACTTCAAGCAACATCGCATACTGAGGGGCCGTGAGCTGGAGCGAGACGGCGAGGGCTTCGCAGAAGTCGAGCATTGTCAAGTGACTTATCGAGAGCTCGGAGGGCTTCGCGACCCTTCCCATCAAGTACTCTCCATTCCAGTCTATTATGAGCTTAGAGCCCTTGAACGAGCTCACTATTAGCTTGGCAGTATTGGTCTTCCCCGACCCCGTTATTCCAAATACCACTATGTGCTTCGCTTCCCTAAGGTCTATGTAAAAGGGGAGGAGACGCCACATCCTCCCTATCAAGATCTTCTCCTTTGACGAGAACTTCAAGCGAATGACAACAGCTAGCAACAAGGCAAGCAATAAGGTTAGAGAGAAGGGGTTAAGGTGATCCATCGCAGCTTTTAGCGACGTGGTACCGATCATCGCTATTCATCCATTTATGCTAAGCTTTAATAAGCATAGTAATAAGATGAAGCTAGGAGAGGTGCCCGAAACTTGGAGGTTTACGAGGCCATAAAGGGCAGGAGGTCTATAAGGTCCTACATCCAGTCGGAGCTGAGCCCGGAGCAATTGAAGTACGTGTTGGAGGCAGCCATTTGGGCACCGTCCGCCGGAAATCTCCAACCTTGGGAGTTCGTCGTCATCGATAACAAGGACGAGATGAAGCAATTGGCTAGGGCCTCCCTGAACCAAATGTGGATGACTGAGGCCTCGGCAATAATAGCCGTCTGTGCTGACGTCGATAGAAGCGGCGCCGTCTACGGCGAGAGAGGTAGGAGGCTCTACGCCATTCAAGATTGTGCCGCGGCGACTCAAAACATGTTGCTCGCATCTCACTCCATAGGCCTCGGCACATGTTGGGTCGGGGCGTTCTACGAGGAGGAGGTTCGAAGAATCCTAAAGCTACCAGTCAACGTGAGACCCCTAGCGCTGATCACGATAGGCCAACCTGGAGAAAGACCTCCACCTCCGCATAGGAGAAGCCTAAGGGACGTCGTCCATCATAACTCGTTCGGCAGGCCTTGGAGCGTATAGTTACGATGAGCGATGGGTGGCTTTAAGCAGTAGAGATATGTAGGACTCGGTAGTGTAGAGAAGTGAAGGGACTTGGAGGATTTGGTCAAAAGCTTGGCTGACTTGAAGAAGTACTTGGAGGACAAGCTTTCAGCTCTAACTGCTGAAGTGGAGAATTTGAGGCTCTTAATAAGGCTGGTCGACGAGACCCTCGCTAAGGCCTCCTTCAAGCCAGCCTCAGCGCTAGAAGTTGCAAAGGAAGTTGTGCAGCAGGTACCCCAACTACAGCCTCAGCCCCTCCAGCCTAGGGGGCTCGAGACAGAGACCCTGATTCTAGCGTCGTCGAGGATGGGCAATAGGCTTCTCGGGAAGATGTATATAGGTGAGGGGTATTTGAGGATAGTCCCAGCCCAGGACTTGGAGCTCAACGTAAACATCCCGCCCTTCAGGCAGTTCTTAGTCGAGAAGGTGCTCGAGGAGATGAGGAGAAAGGACCGCGAGGCAGCTGAGAGGGGGGAGATAAAAGAAGGCGAGGTCATGGACTACGAGGTGAAGACTAAAGGGGATGTCTTGACAGAGATATTCGTAAAGAACGTAGTTGACGAGAGGAGGATCAGGGAGCTTAAGAACGCCGTTCGATGGACCTTCGAGAGGATGGTGGAGAAAATGGCTCAGCGGGGCTCTTAGGCCTCTATCTTCTTGAGCTGTATCTTGTACATCTCGACGAGCTCCTTGACCGTCGTGCTGTCTTCGGGGCTCTTATCGAATCTCCAGCGACCTGTGAAACGCGGGAACCTTATGGCCAAGCCCGCATCGGGCTTTATGGCTCCCAGTCCAGCCGTGTGCAAGGGGCTTAGGGTTATCTCGTCACCTATTACCTCTATCACCACGCTGGGCACGAACCAGACGTCAGCCTTTATCTTAGAGTCGACCCGCGGGTGCTTGTGCTCTATAACGTAGGGACGAAGCATTTCGGGCATCTTCTCAAGGTCTTCGTCCGTGAAGCCGCTTCCGACCTTGCACACCGTCCTGAAGACGTCAGCCTCGGGGTCGTAGACTGCACAGAGGAGGGCCCCGTACTTGCCAGCTCTCTTCCCCTTGCCCCAGAACGCGCCTACGACCGTAACGTCTATCGGCTCTACAAGCTTTGATTGGTAAGACCTTTTGAACTTTATCCAAAGCCAACCCCTAGCCCCTGCTTGATAAACAGAGTCTGGGGCCAGAGATTTGCACACGAGCCCTTCGCAACCCTCGCTTATCGCCTCCTCGAAGAAGCGCTCCA
>CAZLVJ010000008.1:898-26805 GCA_964562935.1 uncultured Nitrososphaerota archaeon | reverse complement strand
CCTCTATGTCCTCGTAGGGGACGTAGGTCGTAAAGGCCCTGTGGGGCACGAAGACCGTGTTGAGCCCTCTCAACCTCTCTTGAACTCTCTCGTCGACTATTTGAGCGAATTTGTCCAGCACTATTATCTCGTCGCAGAGCCTCTTGTACATCAAGTAAGGCCTCTCCCTGCCCTTTTGACACACCACCACGGTCCTGAAGCCCTCGTCCTTGGCCCCGTCCAAGACATCGAGAGCCGAATGGCTGCCCAAGACCCCTATGTGCACGTCTCTTAAGTCGTATTTCTCTACTACTTTCGCGACATCACTTCTTGAAATCACTTCAGGTCACCAGAGTAGCTAAAGCGCCTCAATTGATAAAGCTTAGCACAAAGATGCTAGGAGAGGAAGCTGATTAGGGTCAAGAGAATTCCTCACTCAAGCCATGAACTACTATGGACGGTGACGCGGTGCCAGGGCCTTTGCAGCAATGCTTCACGGCCTTCATAATGCTCTTCGTGGTCTTCGACGCCCTCGGCAACGTCCCCATCTTCCACTCCCTGACGGAGGGCTTAAGAAAAGAAGGGGGAAGATGATAAAGCTAAAAATTGTCTTGTGTTTTAGCGGCGTTCTCCATTTTACAACGCTCTAGACCTTCTTGAAGTAGTACCAGTACCTCACCTTCTCGCCTGGACCCCTTATTCGCATGACTTCCCAAGTCACTTTGTCGCCTATCTTCAGCTCCTCGTAGCTTACGTCGAACATCATCCCGGCAATTTGTATACCGTTCTCTGGGTAATTTCCAAACCTAGCAATCGCTATCACGAAGGGCGCAAAGTTCTCGAACACCATTGGAAATCCGAGGAGCATGGCAGTAAAGGAGTATATTTCTCCGACCTTCGGTACGTCGATCCATTCGTATTCAGTGCTGTAGCAGTATTTACACGCCGCCTGAGGAGGGTAAAAGACCTTTCCGCACTTCTTGCACCTCTGCATCGTCAGCCTTCCTTCTGAGAGGTTCTTATAGAACTCGTAGACTTTTGTCGAATCTGGGCCTTCTGGATCTTGTTGCGCCCAAGGATCTATTATTGGTAGCAGAGGAACGGTGTCGGGAAGCCTAATCTCCCTCACGCCCCTCACCCCTCAAGGTTTTTTCAAACCGTAGAGCATGATGCTATGCATGGCGGCAAGGCCGCTGAGGTTATGAGCCAGTCCTAGCTCCGCGCCAGCGACATACCTCTTCTTCGGGACTTGTCCTCTAAACTGCATCGTTATCTCCCAAGCTTGCCTGACTCCCGTGGCCCCCAACGGATGTCCGCAGGCAAGCAGACCGCCGCTCGGATTTACCGCCACCTTTCCGCCTATGTAGCTCTGCCCCTCTTCTATGAACTTGCCCCCCTCGCCCTTCTTGCAGAACCCCAGCTCCTCGTACTCGATTATCTCGCTTATTGTGAAGCAGTCGTGGACCTCAGCGATATCGACGTCCTCAGGAGTTATCTTGAAGTGATTGTAAACGTCCTTCGCGAGCTCTCTAAGCGACAGCCAATCGGCTATCTCTCCCGCATCATTTATCGAGCTGTATATCGTCCTCTGAAAACCGCCAAGAATCCATACAGGGGTATCGGTGTACTTTTTGGCTCTTTCTTCCGAGGTTATGAGCAACGCCACCGCACCGTCCGTAATCCCTGAGCAATCAAAAAGCCCGAGTGGCGGCGCGACGGGCCTCGCTTTTAACACCTCCTCCATAGTGACTTTCCTGTTGAAGTGGGCGTAAGGGTTCTCTGAACCATATTCGCCAGCCTTTACCCTGACCATTGCGAGTTGCTCGCGAGTCGTCCCGTAGAGGTACATGTGCCTTCGCGCTACCATCGCGAAGAATGGCGGGGCTGTAAGTCCGTTGACGGTATCAAACTCTCTGTCCCCGACGATGTACATGGTCGATTGAGTGAGGTTCATAAACTTGGAGTTCATTTTTTCAACGCCCAAGACTATCGCCACGTCGCTTAATCCGCTCGCAACCGCAAGCCATGCGTACCTTATCGCTACTGCCCCGCTCTGGCACGCGGATTCCGTCTTCGCCACGAGCCTCCACGGCTTTATTCCGAGTAGCTCCGCTGCCATCGGCGCAACGTGCGCGGTGTTGGCCCACCTCTCGGGATAAGCGCTTCCGACGAAGAGGGAGTCCACCTCCCTCTTATCAAGATTGGGCACGTCGTCGAAGAGGGCCTTCCCTGCCTCTACGACGAGATCCCTCCAGCTGGCGTCTCTCCTCCCAAATTTTGTGATCCCCGCTCCCACAATAGCTACTTTCCTCATCGTTCATCGCCCTCTAAAGACTGGAGGCCTTCGATACATGAAGGCTTGGATCCCCTCCGCGACGTCGTCCGTGAGGGATATGTCTCCGGAAGCCTCCGACTCCGCGAGACAGCTGGCCTCGAGCATGGGCATGACTCCGCGCGCTATGACTTTTTTCAGGTACTTGACGGCTATGGGTGGGAGCTCTGCCACCTTTCTTGCGAAGTCCAAGGCCTTGTTCCAGAATTCGCCTGCTGGATAGACTTCTGAGACGAGCCCCAAGCTGAGGGCCGTTTGAGCGTCGATGTTCTTTCGGAGCATTATCAGTTCCTTCAGTTTCCCGACCCCGACGAAATAGGCGAGCCTTTGAGTTCCTCCCCATCCGGGGATTATCCCTAGGCCTAGCTCCGGAAGCGCGAGAAACGCCCTATCGCTCATAACCCTTAGATCACATGCAAGGGCGAGCTCAAAGCCTCCGCCTAAGGCTGGGCCATTGATTGCAGCTATGACCGGCTTTGGATAAAGCTCTATCTTTCTAAAGACCTCATGCCCTGTTTGGCTGAACTCCGTGACGAGCTCCGGTCTTCCAGATGCAAACATCGATATGTCGGCCCCCGCGCAGAAGTTGTCGCCAACGCCCGTGATCACCACGACCCTTACGCTCTCATCCTCCTCGAACATTTTAAGCGCGTCCTCGATTTCGCGGAGGAAGGTCATGTTCAATGCGTTTGCTCTTCTGGGCCTGTTAAGCTTAATGACTCCTATATTATCGATCCTCTCAACTAGGACGAACTCGTAAATGCCCCTTCCGTAGTTGTAGAAGCCTCTCAAGGTCTTCCTTCCAAGCCTCCCCTCTTCGACCATCTTCTGTAGAACGGGGTTGACCTTGTACCTCTCCTCCTTGTACCTCTCATACAGCTCGCGGAGTTTAGCGACGATGTTGTCGATTCCAGTCTCATCGGCCATCCTCAGTAGTCCTCTCGGATAATTGAGTCCGTGCAAGACTGCGAGGTCTATCTCCTCCGGAGTCGCAACCCCCTTCTCTATCAGCCAAGCCGCCTCGTTCACTGCAGGGGCCAAGAGCCTGAGGAGATCGAACTTAGCTCCAGCCCGTAAGGGCACCTCGTTCGTCTTTCCTCCGCTCCAGTCGTAGAACCCCTTTCCAGTCTTTTTGCCGAGGTGCCCCATTTTAAAGAGCCTTTCAATGATGGGGGCGGGCCTGTACGTCTCACCAAGCTTCTCTCTGAAGTACTCTAGTACGTGATAAGTGATGTCTATGCTGCCTCCACCGAGAACGTCGTGGAGCTCGAAGAGCCCCATGGGCAGACCAAGTCTGTACTTTACTGCTGAGTCTATCTCCTCGATAGTCCCCTCCCCCATTTCTACAGCCCAAGCAGCCTCGTTGGTCATCGTGACGAAGATCCTATTGGCGATAAAGCCAGGGACGTCTTTTCTGACGTGCACGACGACCCTATTGATCCTTTTAGCAAAGTCCTCAACTATTCTCGCTGTTTCTTCGCTAGTGGCCTCTCCCCATACGATCTCAAGTAGTCTGAGGATCTTCACCGGGTTGAAGAAGTGCGTCCCAATGACCTTATCTGGCCTTCCAGTCGCCTTAGCGAGCTCGGTTATGCTGAAGGATGACGTGTTCGAAGTGAGTATCGCGTGTTTCGGAGCATACTTATCAATCTCGCTGAACACCCTCTTCTTCAGCTCAAGAATTTCGGGCACTGCCTCGATGACTAGGTCCGCATCCTTTACTGCCTCCTTGAGGTCCGTAGTGGTCGTTATCCTCTTCATGACATTCTCGACGTCCTCCTTGAGGTATCCTCGAGCGTAGCTCTTCTTCAATTCCTCCCTTATCCTCTCAACGGCCTTCCTGAGTACCTCCTCGCTGATATCCTCCATTTTCACGTTGAAGCCGTACATCGCAGCGACTTCCGCTATTTGAGATCCCATCGTGCCAGCGCCGATTATAGCGACATTTCTTATCTCCATGGCAAACCCCGTATCTCGTCTTGTCACTGAGCTTATATCTCTTACTGTGGTCGTGCTAGCGGTTTAACACCCGTGATGTGTGCGCGGTCCTGTCGCACATAAATTTCCTTGAGCACTAAGATGAACTGCTAAGGAAAAGCGTTAATTGCGAAACAGGAGACGTCTTAATCTGGTGTCGTGAAAGGCCATGAACGCTGTGTCGGAAGCTTTGCAGCAATACTTCACGGCCTTCATAATGCTCTTCGTGGTCTTCGACGCCCTCGGCAACGTCCCCATCTTCCACTCCCTGACGGAGGGCTTAGAGTTCAAAGAGAGGAGAAGAGTGATCCAGAACTCAGTAGTGATAGCTGGGGTCATACTGCTCTTCTTCGCCTTAGGTGGAAGACTGCTATTGGACTTCTTCCGAGTGAGCGTCGACGACTTCAGGATCGCGGGGGGAACGATACTCTTCATAGTCTCAATAGAGGGCCTCTTGGGCAGGGTCGAGGCTATGAAGATTAAGGCCGAGCATTTGGCGGTGGTCCCGCTAGCGACCCCGCTCCTCGCTGGTCCCGGAAGCATATCGCTAGTGATATACCTCATGGAGGCTGGCTACGGCTCGGGACCGACGATAGTGTCGATAGTGGCCAACGTCGCGGTGGCCTGGGTCATACTGACGTACTGCGACGCCATCTTCAAGGTCCTCGGAAAGAATGGCTCTCTCGTGATAGCTAGGATAATGGCCCTAATATTGGCGGCCATAGCGATAGCGATGATAAGAGAGGGAGTTGAGGGAATCCTTAATAGCTACGCTCTGCACGCGCCTAGTCTACCTTAACGAGCTCGTAGGACCGCGAGCCCAAGCCCAGCCTCTCCGCAGCCTCAAGCTGTCTCTCTCCACTTACACCGTTGATCTCTAGGAACGGATTTCGTCCCCCGAAGGCGCCTATCACGAGGTCCAGAGATGCCTGGTCTATCGCTACGGGGTCTGTGCTAGATAGCAAGCCAGCGTCCTCCACAATAGGCCTCATCGCGCAACCCAGGCAATCGCACCTAGCGGTTACATTAATTACGGCGTTGAGGTATAAGGGCCTAGACTTCAACGCCTTGAGCACGGCCAAGGCTACATCAGCTAGCCTCGCTTGGAGTTTGTCAGTGCCTTGGGCTGGGATCTTTAGCGCTTTACTAGGACATGCGAAGTAACACTCAAGGCACCCGGTGCAGGCGTCGTAGTCCACCTTCGCCTTGCCTCCCTCCACCTTAATCGCGCCGTAGTGGCACCTCTTGTTACATAGGCCGCAACCCGAGCACGCTTCTTCCACAACCGTCGGCATGTGGGCCCTGTGTTGCGCTGCCTTCCCCCTCTTGGTCGTGCACCCCATCGCCAAGTTCTTGATCGCGCCGCCGAAGCCCGTAGTGACGTGGCCCTTGAAGTGCGAGAACACTATCATGGAGTCGAGGTCCCTCAATATCTCCGCGACCTCGACCTCCTCGAGCTCCAGACCCTTTATCTTGACGGTGAAGCCGCTCGCCCCCTTAATGCCGTCGCCTATGACCACTGGAGCGCCGAGGGAGGCGTAGTTGAAGCCCTTCTTGGCCGCCAAGTTGAGGTAGCTGACGGCGTTGTTCCTTGGGCCGGAGTACAGGCTCGTGGTGTCGAAGACCACGGGCTCGCACCCCCTCTCCCTCACGTAGTCCACGACGTACCTGACGAACTCGGGCCGTAGGTGAGTGACGTTGCCCTCCTCGCCCATGTGGACCTTGATGCCGACGATCCCCTTAAGTGGCTCTTCCTCGACAACCATGTCTAGCAACTTCTCTATGGCTTCTTCGACTCTGGGCATGGGCCTTCCTTTAAAGTTGTAGAAGTAGACCTTAGCCCTCGACATTCCTATCCTCACTAATAAATTTGGGCTGGCCACTTCAAAAGGCTTTAATTTAAAGCCCCTTAGGCCCTTCTTGGCCGTCTTAACGTTACGTGCGAAGGGCCTCAAACTTTAAATGAGCCTCTCCATCCTAAGGAGTAGAGGAAAATTATGAGCTACGTTGAGAAAAAGAAGAAGAGCATAAGATCGATAAGGGCTGAGATAAAGAGGGCGGTCAAGGAGCTGATGGAGGCAACGGCGAGGGGGGTCGACACGAGAGAGATGGAGGAGAATTTGCTCAAGCTCGCGAGATCTAAGTACGAGCTGTCGCAGAGAGTGAGATTTCGACAATCTTAGCCACGAGTGCTAGCCCGAGGCCGAGGACGACAATGATAGTAGCGGACCTCCACGTGCATAGCCGTTACTCCGAGGACTCCTTCTTAGACCCTCGCGCGATAATTAAGGTGGCCTTGGCAAGGGGGATCAACTGCCTTGCGATTACAGACCACAATACGATCAAGGGCGGGATGGAGCTACTAAGAGAGGCGAGGGACCTCAAGGACTTCATAGCGATACCCGGCATAGAAGTCCAGACCGATGTGGGGGACGTGATACTGCTCTTCGTAAGCGAGGAGGTCAGGGCTAGGAAATTGGACGAGCTCCTCGACTACGCCAAGAGCGTAGGCGCCATAACGGTGCTTGCCCACCCATACAGGAAGCATCTGATGGTCGAGGAGTTGGCGAAGAGGGTCCAGGCGATCGAGGTCTTGAACGCTAGATCCAACAAGTCCGCGAATTTGAGGGCCAGGGGGCTGGCGTTGAGGCTCGGCAAGGCGATCTGCGCTGGGAGCGACGCCCACGTAGCTTTCGAGATCGGCAAGGCAGTGACGATAATGAAGGGGTCGAGCGAGGAAGACGTCAGAGAAGCCCTGACTAAAGGGGAGACAAGGGTCTTTGGCTCAGAGTCGAGCCCCTTAGTCCACGTGCTCAGCTTCACGTGTAAAATAATGAAGAGGGTTGTCGGGAGAAAGGGTGTTTAGAGTTCGACCCCCTCCCCTGGCTTGAGGACCAGCACCTTGACCCCGGGGGCCATGGACTTGACGGCGTCGACGAAGTCGTCGGCCGTCTTGACCAGCACCGGGAACGTGGCGTAGTGCATCGGTATGGCGATTTTGGGCCTCAAGACCTTGACTGCCAAGGCCGCCTCCCTGGGCCCCATGGTGTAGTGGCCGCCTATGGGCACGAAGACGACGTCGGGGCTGAAGGCCTCTTTGACGGCCTGAAACTCCGACGTGTAGCCCGTGTCGCCCATGTGGTATAGCCTCAGGCCATCGACCTCCAGCACCACACCCACCGGTTGGCCAGCGCTACACGTGTGGAGCGCTGGGACGAGGGCTATCTTGAACGCGCCGTCCACGTCGACGAAGGAGCCCATGTTCATGCCTAGCACGCGTAGCCCCTTACTCTCGAGAGGCATTACGAGCTCTGGGACCCCTATAACCGTGGAGTTGAACCTCTTGGCTACCTGCTCGGTTTCTCCCAGGTGGTCGAAGTGGTCGTGGGTCACGACTATGTAGTCTACCTTCTCTAAGTCCTCAAGCTTGAGCGGGCTAAGGGGGTTGGATATCCAAGGATCTATTAAGAGCTCCTTCCCCTTGAAACTCAGTCGAAAAGCCGCATGTCCGAGCCACGTGACCTTAACGCTCACGGGCTTCACCTGCACTTCCTTCTTTAGCACAGCACTGATAAGCTTAGCTCTCCTCCTTACGAAGCCAACGCCAGCCAAAATGTTGCCTAAGGAGTTACTCGCGACGAATAGAATCGCCGAGCCCTCGAAGAATGCCAGTACCTCACGTAGCTCCAGCAGGCTTGACACATGGCTCCAGGCGAGGGAGAGGAGCGTTAGCAGGCCTAGAGAGAGCGTGGTGGCCGCCGCTATTGCAAGGAAGGCCGCGGAGAGCTTGAACATGGACTCCTCATGCCTTTTACTGAGGTCAAAGAGCGCTATCGATAAGAGGCCGTAGAGCACAAAGCTGAGCATGAGCATTAGGAGGACGAGCAATGAAGAGCCGCTCACGACGTAGCGCTGAAGCGCTTCGCTTGGATGTATGAACCAAAGGCCTGAGATAATTATGGCCATCAGCGAGCCGAAGGCTATGAGTAGGGAGCCGACTGAGCGCTTAAGCCTGGCACTCACGGAGAACCAACCCAAGCCAGCGATGAGCGATCCAACGCACATGACCATTGGGTGAGGGGCGGCCATGAGCATGTGGCCTAGGAACGCCGTGCGCGCGGTTCTCTCGTCAAGAGACTCCCTTAGCTGACGATAATGGTTCACGAGCACCAACTCTTAAGCAGTGTTAGAGTAGTCCACGACTATTAAGATCTCCTGAAACCCTGTTTCGAAGGCGGTCTCGAAGAGGTCAAGTAAGAGGCCGACGCTTCAACTCACTTAACGCCACTCTACGAGTGCCTTCTCAACGCTTATGGGAACCCAACGACCGGCTAACTCAAATCTATTGACTCCATGAACCCCGATTAGCCTCAAAATGGCGTATCCTCGAATCGCGTTGCCCTTTGAATCTAAGAATTTTGGTTCGGTAGCGCCATCGATTAAGCTACACAACATGTCCATGGCCTCTCTTATGGCTGAGCCGTCGTATTTGCCAGCGTACGCTGTGCTCAAAGTTGCGAGCACGAGTGCGTCGAAGCCATGGGCGGCCATTTCATCAGGTTCATTGCGGTACACTTTCCTATAAAGCTCTGCGAAGTCTCGGAACCGCGGCGCCAAGGTCACGTTCTGCCTCACAACGAAGCAAGAACAGTTTAAGTAAGAGACCAATTTCTCTCTTAGCAGGTCATCGCCAGCCGATGTGCTCGATAAGATCCACTTAGCCTTAATGCCCACGTCGCAAGCGACCTCCAATATTGTAGGGGCGTCGCCCTTTCGTCCGACGAGGAAGACTATCGCCGGGCTCGAGCTATTGACGTTGACTAGGCTCTCTGTTATGTTTGTCCTCTCCAGCTCGTACAATACCTTAGAAACCACTCGTCCACCTCTCGAGGAATAGCCCTCGCTGATGGCATCGGCTAAACGCAAGCAGTACGGATCGTTGGCGGCTATGACGGCAGCTCTTAGGTCGTCCTTCTCTATTTCCATTGCTAAATCGACCATTGCACGGGCCTCTACATCAGGTCCCCCCAGCATCTTTATGACCCTAGGGTCGTCGTAAACGTCGTCGTCGTAAACCTCATTTGAGACTAGCAATAGTATTGTGTCATTTTGGTGGAGCATCTGCAGTAACGCTTTGACCTCCGAATTTGAGAGGGCTCCTATTATTACTTTGACGCCTTCGTTTATGAGCGACGCGACAAGGTATCTCACTCTATCGGGGTTCTCGACGTAAGAATACATAGTCGAGAGGGTCACGTTCCTTGAGACCTCATCGCTTTTGTTATTCAAGAGATCCCTCGCCAGTTGAATGCCATTAAGAACCTCGAGGACGTGAGTAACGTTTGATACTACAACCCCTACCTTTACGCTGGAGGGCAACATCGGGCTGGTCGTTGAGCCAAGTCGAAGGCCGTTTTCTAGCCCAGCGCGATAGCCGCCATAGGCGGCCAATATTGCTATTATTATGATTATGGCCATCCAGACCCCTGTCTTAACACCCTTGGAAGCTCCCGTCAACCATTAAACCCCCTAAGGCTCAAATAATGCTCCAATATGAGGCTTTTAACTCTTACCTTCGCTCTACGTGCGGGTTTAAAAATTATATGGGCATCTATCGCTTCAAGTACTGGTGCTGAGCTTGAGGAAGTTGCTCTACGTAGTCCTCGACGGCGCTAGTGATAGGCCTAACTCGATGCTCGGAGGTAGGACCCCTCTCCAGTACGCCCACAAGCCTAACATAGATAGGCTGGCTGAGAAAGGAATCACGGGGCTCGTCTACACGGTGGGCGAGGGCATCGCGCCAGAGTCCGACGTAGCCGTCTTGAGCATTTTGGGCTACGACCCGTTTGCCCACCACACCGGCAGGGGCGTGCTCGAGGCCCTGGGGGCTGGCATCGACTTCGAGGACGGGTGGCTCGCGCTCAGGTGCAACTTCGCCACCGTGGACAGGGGCCTCACCATCGTGGACAGGAGGTGCGGCAGGACCCTGACGACGTCGGAGGCCACTGAGCTCGCCAAGGCTATAAATGAAGAGGTGAAGCTCGAGGGCGCCGCCTTCACCTTCAAGAACACTATAGGTCATCGAGGGGTCTTAGTGATCAGGAGGCTCGACGGACCCCTTTCGAGCAACATAACGAACACGGACCCAGCTTACGAGAGAGTCGGGGGCTTTGGGGTCGCCAAGGCTGAGAGCAGGGCTGAGATAGCTAAGTGCAAGCCGCTCGACGACAGCCCCGAGGCCGCTATCGCGGCCAAGCTTGTAAACGACTTCACGGCAAAGGCCATCGAGGTCTTGGAGAGGCACCCGGTAAACTCCGAGAGGAGGCGCAAGGGGCTATTGCCGGCCAACGCGATCCTCTGCAGGGATGCTGGCCACAAGAGGCCGAGGCTCAAGCCCATGAGCGAGCTCTATGGGCTGAGGATGGCCTGTTTAGCAGAGATGCCCGTCGAGAGGGGGATAGCCATAGCCGCGGGAATGGAAGTGATCCCCATACCGCCTATGCTCGGCAGGGCCGAGGTCGACTACAGGCTAAGGGCCGAGAGCTCTCTCGAGGCCTTGTACAAGTACGACGGGGTCTACGTACACTTGAAGGGCCCGGACGAGCCCGGCCACGACGGGGATCCCTTGCGCAAAGCCAAGTCCATCGAGGACATAGACAGGCACTTCTTCGGGATAGTGGCCGAGGACCTGAGCCTCGACGACGTTGTCGTGGTCGTTACGTCGGATCACGCGACTCCTTGCACCTTGAAGGCGCACTCCGACGACCCGGTGCCGATACTGATAGCTGGCAGAGGAGTGGAGCCAGATGAAGTCGACAGGTTCGACGAGGAGTCGTGCAGGAGAGGGGCCTTGGGCGTGATCAGGGGCACAGAGATAATGTCCATAGCCGTTGGGTACTTGAAGTCGGCGTGAGCACTTTTTGGTGGCGCTCGACTTTCCGAGGAACCATTATTTGAGCTCCACCACTCTCTCCTCTCGGTGAAGGCTTTGGGCAAGATAGGCATGAGGTTTGGAGAGGCCCTCGTAGGCGAGGGAGCCGAGGTAGCTCACATAGACTTGATAATCGGGGACAAGGATGGCCCAGCCGGAGTGGGATTCTCCTTCGGCCTCGCGCATCAGAGCTACGGGCACACGAAGCTCTTCGCAGTCCTGACGCCGAACCTCTTGGTCAAGCCCGTCACGCTCATAGTCCCCAAGGTCACCATAAGAAACATGAGGCAGGCTGAGCTGATATTCGGTCCTGCGCAATACGCTGTGGCAAAAGCCGTGGCCGACAGCGTTGCCGAAGGCGTCGTGCCTAAGGAGATGGCCGACGACCTCGTCGTGATATGTGGCGTCTTCATACATCCAGCTGCAGAGGACAAGGACAAGGTCTTCAAGTACAACTACGAGGCGACAAAGCTAGCGATAAAAGAGGGCTATGAGCGAGGAGCCCAAGATAGACGAGATATTGGAGAAGAGGGGCTCGGCCGTTCATCCATTTTACAAGGTCTGACGGCCTCACCCTACTCCCTTTTTATCGACTCCAAAGGAAAACTCTTTTAAAACTGGGGGTAATCTTAATTTAGGTCTTGATGTTCATTAAGGTCGTGGTCATAAACTTGGATAGCGTCCTCCTGAAGGTCGATGTGAGTGAGCTGATCTCTAGACTTAAGAGCCTGCTTGGCGTCGAAGGCGACCTAAGAGAGCTCGTCGCCGAGGCATTGCTCAAATCGGCTGACAAGTCCAAAGCTGAGGAGATAGACAAGGTTCTGAGCGAGTTCGAGGACAAGACTGCTGAGGAAGCGTCGATAGACCAAGAGGATTTAGAGGCCCTATGCACTTTGAAGGCTATAGGCGTTAAGCTGGCGCTCGTCACTTTGAGGAGTAGGAGGAGTGCTGAGAAGGCGCTCGAGAAGACGGGGCTCAGTGGGCTGTTCGACGTAGTAGTGACTAGAGATGAGGAGCCGGAGAAGGTCCCGCAAATAGTAAGGGCCTATAATAACTTGGGCTGTAAGGTCGATGAGGTCCTATACGTCGGCTTTAGTAGAGGCGATGCCATAGCTGGAGCTCAAGCCGGTTGCTTAATAGCAACGCCGTACAGGGTCCTTCAGGCTCTTAGCAGGACCATAAATGTAAGGTCCCTCTCAGAGCTACTCAACACGTTTAAATTCGAGGCCCCTTTACGTGAAGGAGGCCAGCTGTAAAACATACGCATAAAGGGACAGAGACCTTGGTGTTGATTTTAGAGGTCGATCTTGAGACAAAGCGAGAGGTGGCGGAGCCATCACAGCCGTCGGAAGCCTAAGTAGAGACGAAGAACCCACAACGCACTACGCAGAGTCCGCGTTCCAAAACTTAGTGTCGAGCGGGAGTAGCATCAGCGTTAGTAGAAGCGGCCATATAAAGGGCGTGAACTAAGAAGTTGCGGGGCATTAGAGAAGCGCGAGACAGCTGACCCTCGAAGCCTAAGACAATCCTCGTGGTCGGCGTAGATCTTGATATAAAAAACTTGAGATATGCTTTGTGAAAGTATGAAAACCAGAGCTAGAAATAAAAGGCAGTCTCGAAAACCTCCTGAGAAGGTGAGATGTCCTTGGACTATGAGACCGTGGAGACCGACGTCCTAATAGTAGGGTGCGGTGGAGCTGGCCTTCGAGCTGCGATAGAAGCTACAAAGCACAATGTCGACATAGTTCTGGTGTGCAAGGAACTTCTAGGAAAGGCCCATACAGTGATGGCCGAAGGCGGGATAAACGCAGCTCTAGGAAACGTCGACCCGAACGACAACTGGATGGAGCACTTCCTAGACACCGTCGAGGGGGGCGATTGGCTAAACGATCAAGACCTAGTGGAGGTCTTAGTCAAGGAGGGCCCTGACAGGATCTACGACCTCGAGGAAATGGGGGCAGTCTTTGATAGGACGCCCGATGGGAAGATAGCCCAACGATTTGCTGGAAAGCAGAGGCATCCTCGAACTTGCTTCATCTCGGACTACATCGGCCACGAAATCATGGTAACGCTGTGCGATGAGGTTAGGAGGCTGGGCCTTAAGGTCATGGAAGAGGTCTACGTCAGCAAGTTGCTAACTAACGGAAGGGCCGTGGCTGGAGCCTTTGCTTTCGACATGAGGTCCGGGGACTTCATAGTCTTCAAGAGCAAGGCAGTGATATTGGCTACGGGAGGGGCTGGGCGAATGTACGAGGTGACCACTAATCCCGCGTCGGCCACTGGCGACGGGAGGATGCTGGCGCTGGAGGCTGGTGCCGAGCTCGAGGACATGGAGATGTTCCAGTTCCACCCCACGGCTATGGTGTGGCCGCCTTCATGTAAAGGAATTCTCGTATCAGAGAGCGTTCGCGGCGAAGGAGGGATACTGTTGAACATCAAGGGGGAGCGCTTCATGTCGCGCTACCACAAATTACTTGAGCTAGCTCCTCGCGACGTTGTCGCGCGCTCCATATGGAGAGAGGTGCAAGAGGGAAGAGGGGCCGAGCACGGTGGCGTATACTTGTCGGTAGCCCATCTTCCACCCGAGAGGATAAAAGAAAGGCTAAAGACGATATACAGGCAATTCTTGCTGGCGGGAGTCGACATAACCAAGCAACCGATGGAGGTCGCTCCCTCAGCCCATTATTACATGGGCGGAGTGAGGGCAGACGTCAACGGGAGGACGGCCGTCAAGGGCCTTTTCGTGGCTGGAGAGGAGATGGGGGGAGTGCACGGCGCCAACAGGCTGGGAGGGAACTCTCTGCTGGCCACGCAGGTCTTCGGGAAGCGTGCTGGCGAGAGCGCGGCCCTCTTCGCAAAAGAAGGCATCAGAGAGCCGATTGATAAGTCTCAAGTGAAGCTTGAGCTCCAGAAGTTCGACCTCCTCCTCAAGCCCCGTAGCGATAGGGCGTCCGTAGCACAGGTCCGCAATAGGCTCGGCAAAGCTATGTGGGAGGGCGCTGGGATCGCGAGGACCGAGGACAGCTTGTCCAAGACCGAGAGCGAGATAGAGTACATGAAGGCTGAAATGCTTCCAAAGCTTAGTCCAGCTGACGCGAACACCGTGCGATACAACAAAGAGATCGTGGAGATACTGGAAACCCTCAACTTGGTGAGGGTCGCGGAGCTACTCGTGAAAGCGGCTAGGATGAGGAAGGAGAGCCGAGGAGCTCATTGGAGGCTCGACTACCCGAAGAGGGATGACGCGAACTGGCTCAAGCACATAGTTTGGTATTTGGACGGTGGAGCTCTCAAGTATAGGTTTGAGCCTGTGGTTATGACGATAATAAAACAACCAACTACGTGAGGTGAGAAGCTTGGAGAGAAAGATAAGGCTTAAGGTCTTCCGATACAACCCCGCCGTGGACGACGAGCCCCACTACGACGTCTACGAGGTGCCCTACGTCGAGGGGGCTAGGGTCCTAGACCTCTTGAACTACGTCAAAGAGAATTTCGATAGCACTTTGGCCTATCGCTGGGAATGCAGGGCAGGCCAGTGTGGAAGCTGCGGAATGATGATAAACGGGAAGGCCGCATTGGCATGTCAAACCCTAGTGTCACCCGAAGACAAGGAGATAGTCGTCGAGCCCCTCCCAGTGTTCCCCGTGATCAAGGACTTAGTAGTAGACGTGGAGAAGGGCGTCCGAAGGCTCCTAAAGGTCAGGCCCTACATCCACAGAGGGGCCCCCTACAAGAAGCCCGAGCTCGTGTACCCGTGGGAGATAGAAGAGGTCAAGCCCTTGAGGGAGTGCATCGAGTGCTGGAGCTGCGTCTCGATGTGCCCTGTCGTCAGGGCCGCGTGGGACGTCTACGGCGGGCCGATAGTCATGAACAGCATAGCGAAGGCGGCCCTCGACAGGAGGAACGTCTTCGACCACATACTGTTGGCCTTCTTGGAGGGCCTCAACGCTTGCACCCAATGCGCCATGTGCAAGGAGGTGTGCCCCAAGGAGATAGACATACCCGAGAAGGCCGTCGGTCGCATGCGCTACATAGCTTACAACAAGCGCAACCTGCTAAGGCCCGATCACAAGTTCGTGGTCGAGAGCTTGAGGAGGAACTACAACCCGCTGGGGGAACCCGCAGAAAGCAGAGGTAACTGCCTCGGCGAGTGGAAGGGCCTCCCGTCCTTGGACGTGCCAGTGGCTAAGGGGGACGCAGAGATCCTGTACTTCCTGGGATGCATGGCGAGTTGGAGGGAGCAAACGGTGGCGAGGGCGACTGCGGCCCTGCTCAAGCTCGCTGGAGCGAACTTTACGGTATTAGGTCCCTACGAGCGCGATTGCGGCTCGGTCCTCTTCAGGATAAATGACATAGAGCTGGCACACTCATTCGCGCTGTACATGAAGGAGATGCTCAAGAAGCTCAAGAACGTGCGCACGATAGTGACCTCCTGTGCTGGTTGCTTCAGGACTTTTAAGGTCGACTACCCGACGAGGCTCGGCATAGAGCTTGGAGTCGAGGTTTTGCACTCCTCGGAGCTCTTCAACAGGTACTTGAAGGAGGGCGCCTTAAGCGTAAAGGAGAAGCTAAGCTTTAAGGCAACGTATCACGACCCCTGCCACCTTGGAAGGCACGTGGGGGTCTTTGACCCGCCGCGAGAGATAATCAAAGCTTTAGGCATAGATTTACGTGAGATGCTCAATGGCAGATATCGCGAAAGATCGATGTGTTGCGGAGCTGGAGGAGGCGTGAGGTCGGGCTTCCGCGAGGTCGCGAGAGAGATAGCTGCCTACAGGATACGCGTAGACGTGCCTAAAGACGCGCCCATGGCAGTACACACGTGTCCGTTCTGCTACTTTAACTTCGAAGACGCTGTTAAGATGAAAGGTTACAGCCTGACAAACGCTGACCTCACTGAGCTCCTTGCTGTAGCAGTAATGGGCTCTGAGGCGATCAATGTCATTGGAAAGGAGAGATACGATATGATAACTAATTTGTCGAGGGCTGGGAGGTCACAAGAGTCTCTCTAACTCCTCCTACCGTTTTTAAATTCACGTCGAGGCAAGCATAGGCAAGGGACCTCACTTACGGACTGGCTGATTGCGGGCCCATAGCAGTCTTTCTAGTTACGTAAGTGACGATTTTCGGCGGTTTGGCACTTCATTCTACCGATTACCGACTAAAACCGCGACGACTCAATCAGGGAGTCACTTTAAGGTCACTTTATTTCTACTTTATAACCGCAATGGATTTTATGCATTTTATTCCCTAGCTTCTCGAGGAGTTTTGCCTCCCCCAAGCCCGGTGCAGTGCCCCACGTACACTTCTTCAACTCCTTCACTCAACATTTGGTCGACGACTTCTCTTAGAGCGCTATCGTCCGCAACAATGAGGTGAAGCCCTCCTACGACTATGGCCTCGTCAGCTCCTGTGACCTTCTTTGCCTGCCTGACTATGTTCGATATCCCTGAGTGCGAGCACCCAGCCAGTACCACGACCTTACTGCCCACTCTGAAGGCAAGCCCTGAGTCGTCGTGCATGGACTCTTCGACGATTTCTCCATTTACGACCGTTCTAAAGCTCTTGACCGCGTAGCTGTTGTCGTAGAACCTCTCTATTTCGCCCAGGAAGAACGCGCTTGGCGCGAGTTCGAAAGGCCTCTTGACCATTATAACCTCGAACTCGCTGAGGGCTCTTCTGGTCCTGAGAGGGAGGCCCACGTCGAGCTTGGTGAAGCCTCGAGAGACATCAAAGCAAGGCCTCGTTATCGCTGGATGGGCTATTAACGGCCTCCCCCCTGAGGAAGTCGACCAGCCTAGGCAAGCCTCCTGTGTGGTCGTGGTGCCTATGCGAAAGCACGACGGCCTTCACGTCCTCCAAGTCCACTCCAAAGGCCTTAGCGTTTTCGAGTAGGACCCTATCGGTCCTCCCGGCGTCGAGGAGTAGCTTGTAAGTCGTGCCATCGTCGTACTTTAAAGAGACTAGAGCGCTGAAGCCGTGCTCTGCTAAGAGCTCGGTAAAACCAGCATACTCCTCTACGAGGATTGTTATCTCAACTGAGCTCAAGGCCGCTCGCACGAGCTTCACCCATGATTTGCTCTACATAGAACAGCGTTTAAGGCTTTGCTAGGACCTCTTGAGGTCGCTTAGACAGCCTCGCTTAGCTTTCATCTACGTCATCGCACTTTAGTTGTGCGGAGCTAGGCTTGCGAGGCCTCATACGATCGGTGAGCGGCTTTCGGCCCTTGCCAAAACCTGAAGAGAAGTTATTGACGAATGGCTGAATCTTCCAGACTCTCTTTTTGAGAACCAACCTTAAAAGCAATGACTTAAATCCCCTCTCTGAGGTGACTGCTTTGAAGAAGAAGGTCGCGTATGGAGCAATGGCAATGATAGCAGCGATGGCGCTGATAGTAGCTATCGAAGGAGCTTTGGCGCTGGCTAACGCCCAAAGCGCTAACAATGAGATTCACGGTCGAGCGTTTATCGCGCCACCGGACCTCAAGGTGGGGGCTTGGTTCAAGTGGAGATGGGGCCCGTCTTCAAGATTGATTCAAGTGTCGTCGGAGTACAACCAGACGGTAATGAACATACTCAAGTCAAACGAGGAAGTCTTAAGATTACTCGAACAGGGCTATAGCGTCGTGTCCATAAGGCCAATCATAAGGGCCTACGTTGAAGGCGATGGCACCGTCGTCTTCAAGGCTCAGCAAGCCCTAGTAGTGCTGAGCAATGGTAGCACCACAGCAACGTACCTCGTGGACATAAGCTCTAGGACCGTCACGCACATAGCGACAATAAACATAAGCGCCTTGAAAGAGCTGGGCTGTTGCTGTATTCGCGGCGCAAGGCGTTAAGCATAGGCATCGACAGTAACAAACCTCTGCGCTAATTTTTATCTTTACGGAATGACCTCTAGAGCTCGTAGCGGGTGCTTAGCCTTGAAGTCTAGGACAGCATCGATATTGATCGTCATGATTTTGATAATAACTGTCGCCCCCCTTTACGTGTACATCTCTTACCCGAATACTTCGTTGGAGGAAGAGGCGGTCCTCGAAGAAAACGTCATAGAACCCGTACCGTTTAGACCTCCTAGGTTCTTAATAGGCTCCGTGGTCTACAGCTCATCGAGGGAGGTCATGAACATCCAAAGGCCAGCCGTTGAGTTCTACGACAGTCGCATGCTCATCAAGTTCGATGGCAATAAGAGGGGCCTATTGCTCCTAGCTCCCTCTTATGCGGAGGTCTCGACGAACAAGGAGGTCTCAGGCGAGTTCTTGGCTAAGCTGATATCTCAAGGAGGGAATCTAACGGTTAAGGTGGTGGCTATCGCGACTAAAAGGGGCTCGTATGCTATCGTCCTCGAGGTGTTGAGAGGCGGCGAGCGATACGTAATAGCACCTCAAAGACGGTAGGTCGCGATGCCGAGCTTCTACGAAGCGGTGGTGCTCCTTTCATGCTCCACCTGCTTAGTATTGTTTAGCTACATCGCCTACGCACTCTTAAGCGTGTACCGGAAGCTCCGAGCTAAGAGCCTTCTATACCTCTTCACCTCCTTCTTCTTGTTGGCTCTTAGCCAAGTGTCCTCGGTCCTCTCGATAGTGGTCGAGTCGGCGAGGATTTCCTTGACCTTCTACACCCTCACCTCATCTCTTGCAGCTGCCTCGTTTTTCTTGATCGTTGTTTCGGTATCGGAGGAGAGAGCCGTCGCCGTAGCCCCTTTCGTCATATTGGCGCCAGACCTCTTGGCTTGTGCTCTAGCGGCCACCGCATCAGTGGTCTGTGAGGGCAGGCAACTCAGGGCGTATTTAGTAGCTCTCTCAATGGTCCACTTGCTTAGGTGCTTTAGCGTCCTCCAGCTCCACTCAGACATGGGCGCTCTATTGCTAGCCTCGGCAGAGGTCGCGAGGGTTCTGGCGACCTTGCTCTTCGCAGCATTTCACGTGAGCAGGGTTGTTGGCCGTGAGTAGGGCCAAGAAGAGGAGCAGGTTGCAGATAATCATGGAGGTTCTAGAGGCATTGGACCACCACGGCGAGTTGCACGCTACGGATCTCTCGTTGATAGTGAAGCTCTCATATGATAGATTGAGAAGCGTTTTAGAAGACCTCGACAAGAAGGGCTTGACGGACGTCGAGCGCTTGGAGGATGAACGTAGGTCTCTCGTGATAAGGCTGACCTCGGAAGGGCGCCGCCTGCTCGAAGAGCTGAGGAGGCTTAGGAGGATCTTAGAAGACTACGGCTTGGCTTGACTAACGCCTTTCCGCTCTTTGGACATTGCTAAGAAGTATCACAATTGCATAACCATGTCATCGTGAGCCAGCGCAACTCCCTTAAATCTCTTGACGTAGGTCATGAGCTCAGTGAGCGGCATGTTGTGGTGAGCTATGTGCGTCAAGATCGTTCTCTCGGCGGCCACCTTATTGCCCAGCTCGATGGCCTCGTCGACGTTGTTGTGGTAGGAGTTCTGAGAGCCGGGGCGCTCCGTGGCGTCTACCAAGACCACATGAGCCTCGAATCTCTTGACCAAGTCGTAGCCCTCGCTTGAAAGTCCTTTCCCGTCGAAGAGGAAGGCTATCCTGGCCTCTCCGTCGTCGACTAGGTAGCCCAGGGTCTCGACCTTGTGGTTCAGGGGCACCGGGGTGATGCTTATGCCCTCGTGCTTGAAGGCTTCGTAGGGCGCGACTTGCCTCAGTCTCAAGTTCTTGAGCTCCGTCGCGATCCAATCGACGGGCCCTCCCTTGGGGGCGTAGAGGCTGACGAGCTTAGGGGACCATCTCAGCCTGAAGAGGCCGGCGTAGTGGTCGGGGTGCCAGTGCGTTAAGAGTATGAAGTCAATGTCGACGTCGCCCATCTTGTACATGACGTCGAACCCCACGTCGACCAGGAAGTTGACCTTGCTGGCGACCAAAATAGAGGTCGGCATCCTCTTGGCAATTGGCATCGCCTTAGCCTCTTGACAGCTTCTACACTTGCAGTTCAAAACTGGGATCCCTTCCGCGGCCCCGGATCCCAACACCACTAGGAGTGTCAATTAAGGACCACCAGAGCTGTTGTTCAGTCAACGATTTTTTATGCTTTCGGACATTTCAGCCTCTAAGGCTTCGTTGATTCAAAGAAGGCCATCGCTCGAAGTGCTTGATTTAGCCTTCGTCATGAAAGCTGGAGGACCATGAAGCTGAGACGAACAAGAGGATAGGTAATTTAAGGCCTTGCCCTTAGCCCGCACTCATTGATCGCTCATTTGGCCTCCTCTAAGCAATCCGTACAATTCAAGAGACTCCCAACTGCTACGGCGACTATCGCAGTGCAGGAGACGGCATCCAGCGGGTAAGCTTCGACGACGCGGGCGCTGAGCTGAAGGAGGCGTAGACGCCACTGACACCGCTTCATTCAAAAGGATCTTTTCAAGCACCCCTACCTCTTCGCAAGCCCTTTAAACGATAAAAAAAATTCGTCACGAGTAACTAAGTTCATAATCACCCAGCCCCGAATTCATCCCCAAGCGAGGGCTGTTCGGACAAGGACAAGTGGAAGCTCCCTCGAAAGCTTTCTTCGCGAGGGCCCTAGCATCAGCTTCCTCGTAGCTCCGAAAGCGAATGCGATCTTTGAAGACCCGGTGCTCGACGAGCTTCTCGCGAGCTGTTTTTATACGGCCCACAGGACCTATTCCATCTCGGTGATAATGCGTGCTCTGCCCGTTCTGTCGCCGCGAATTCGCTGATGAAAAGGCCTTGCAAGAACACTTAGAGGAATGCGAAGCTAAAAGGGCCTCTGAGGACATGAGTAGCCCCCTCAAGGTATTTGACGCGTCGGGTTGCTTCTGCTGAAGTAGTCGATGTCGTGCATAGGCCAACGAGTGGAGCACTAGCTACTAGGCCCCCTCACAGCGGGGCTATACCGACTAGACGACGTTTTTAGCCCTCTTTGCGGGCCCCTCGACGACGAGCCTCGTCACGAGCGCCTCAGCCGCGAGGCCTGCAGTCATTGCCTCGCGCTCCTCGATCACCTCTTTCATCATGTTGACTACTTGAGGCCTCAAATCCAGAGTATTTTCTTAGAAGGCCCCTTAAAAGGGGTTACCGTCCATTAGAGGGCACGTCGCATTTACTTGCCGGGTCGCGTTGAATTGTTGTCCGAAGATCTAGCTCTCAGCCGAATCATCGACTTCTCGAAACGCTTTTATGTTCCTTGACGAGACGACAGTAGAAGATTACCGTGAAGCTCTTTGAACCCATAGAGATAGGTGGCGTGAGAGTAAAGAACCGCATAGTGATGCCAG
The DNA here is from genome assembly GCA_964562935.1 of uncultured Nitrososphaerota archaeon. Lineage (GTDB taxonomy): Archaea > Thermoproteota > Methanomethylicia > Nezhaarchaeales > WYZ-LMO8 > WYZ-LMO8. Next base: position 5,324 of record CAZLVJ010000008.1, on the reverse strand, counting down.
CAGGCGAGACGCACCTTCAAGCCCCCGACGGAGGCGTTACCGATAGGCTTCTCGAGTTCTACAGGGAGAGGGCGAGGGGAGGGGTAGGCCTAGTAGTCGTCGGGGTCGCGAAGATAGAGGGGCACTTCGTGGGCGGCCTAGCCGCGCACGACGACAAGTACATCCCAGACCTCAAGAAGATAGCCGACGTCTTCCATCAATATGACGTCGTGTGCGCCCTACAGCTCTGGCACCCCGGCAGGTATGAGATATCCTTCGACCCCAACAGGCAACCGGTCGCGCCCTCGCCGATACCGCCGCCCATATTCACAAAGAGGGTCCCGAAAGAGCTGACGAAGGAGGAGATCCTCCAAATAGAGGAGGAGTTCGCGCAAGCGGCCGTGAGGGCCAAGAAGGCCGGCTTCGACGCAGTCGAGCTCATAGGCTCCGCCGGCTACTTGATATCGCAGTTCTTCAGCCCGGCGACGAACAAGAGGACTGACGAGTACGGCGGGAGCATCGAGAACAGAGCGCGCTTTGCCGTGGAGATAGTCCAACGAATAAAGGAGAAGTGCGGGGCCAACTACCCCGTCCTGATAAGGATACCTGGGGACGAGTTCATAGAGGGAGGGAACACGATCAACGAGATGAAGCAGATAGCGAAGATACTGGAGAACGCGGGGGTCGCGGCCATAAACGTCATGGCTGGTTGGCACGAGTCCCCGAGGCCCCTCACCACGATGCTCGTGCCCCGTGGCGGCTTCGCCTATCTCTCGGCTGAGATAAAGAAGGTCGTGAGCGTCCCTGTGATAATAGCCCACAGGATCAACGACCCGTTCACTGCCGAGAAGATATTGCGCGAAGGCATGGCAGACATGGTCGCTATGTTCAGGGCTCTTCTGGCCGACCCCGAGCTCCCCAACAAGGCCAAGGAGGGGAGGTTCGACGAGATACGCATATGCGTGGCGTGCAACCAGGGTTGCTTCGATAGGGTGTTCAGCGGCCAGCCCATAACGTGCCTTGTGAACCCGACGGTAGGCAGAGAGGCCGAGTTCAGGGACCTCAAAGCGGAGAGGAGGAAGAAGGTCGTCATAGTTGGCGGCGGGCCGGGAGGTTGCATGGCGGCGGAGCTCTTGGTCAAGAAGGGCCACGAGGTCGTGTTGTTCGAGAAGACTGACAAGCTCGGTGGGCAGCTGAACATAGCCGCCAAGTCCCCCCTCGCATACGAGTTCGCAGAAGTCGGCAAGTACTTCATGAGCGTCTTGCCGAAGCTCGGCGTCAAGATATACTACAACACCGAGGCCGACGCCTCGAGGGTGCTCGCTGAGAGGCCCGACGTCGTGATAGTGGCGGTAGGGGCGTCGCCACTGATCCCACCGATGCCCGGAGTAGAGAACGCGGTGACGGCTTTTGACGTGCTCATGGGCAGGGTAGAGGTGGGCAAGAAAGTCGTCGTGATAGGGGGCGGAGGGGTCGGTTGCGACACCGCCGCGAAGCTCGCCGACGAGGGCAAGGACGTCACTATAGTCGAGATGTTGCCGAGGATAGGGCAAGACATAGGCATAACAACTCGCTGGACCGTCTTAATGTACTTGAGGGAGAAGGGCGTTAAGATGTTGACGAACAAGAAGGCCGTAGAGATCAAGAGAGGCGCTGTTGTGGTCGAGGACGTGCAGAGCGGAGAGAGGAGCGAAATCCCTTGCGATACCGTGGTGCTCGCCGTGGGGACGAAGCCCAACGATGGGCTCTACGACGAGCTCGTGGACAAGGTGCCAGAGCTCTACAAGATAGGGGACTGCGTGAAGCCCAGAAAGGCCATAGATGCAACTCAGGAGGCTGCCGATCTCGTATTTAAGATCTGAGGATCTTCGCCACCGAGATCGGAGGCCTTTTATCATGACTCGATCTGATCACTAGTCGTCCGATCATCGCCTCGCGCTCCTCGAAAGCCTTCCTCATAACCTGCGACAAACTCTTGCGGGATAAAGGGATCAAAGGGCTAAGAACTCAACGCCCCTCTAGGCAGACTTATGACGTTTTATCGATTTTTAGCTGATAGAAGCCCTAGAGAGCTGACTAGCGTCATTTACTATTCTTGGCCAAGGTACGAGGCCGCAAAGCAGAGCTTAAGGCGGGAAATCCTCTCCTCTTTAAAGCTTGACCACGATTAAGCGCATGAGCTCTAAAGCGCACTGATCGCTAAAGGCGACCTTCGTGCCAAGGCAAGCCGATGAGACGCTAGGCGAGGACCCTCCACCGATTAACTAGTCAGAGCAACAATCATCGCGCTTAGGGGCTCTTGCTTTAGCGGGCGTGTAAACGTCATTGCTCTTCAACGTAGGTGTACGTCGAGGCTCAGGTCAAATACTCGTCCTCGTTATCGGGCTTTTATCTTCCTGACGACGGGCGGAGGTAGCTTAAACATTATCCTTCCGTCGCAATAGGGACACCTAACTCCCAAGCTGTCTATCATCTCGTCCTCTGTAAACGTCTTGCCACATCTAAAGCACTTGTATTGAACCATAGCCCCCTCTACTTCTAGCTCGCAGACCCATAAAAACTTTAGAGTCGCTTCGATCCCTTGCTTGGTTCATCGGTTAAGCAAAAGTCGTAGCTTGTTTTGCCTCTTGAGCGAGCTCTGCGATTAGAAGCCCCTCGAGAAATTCTTTTATTGACTTCGAGGTCGAGAGTGTGCCCAGGTGCTAGAAGGTGGACACGAAGGTCGTGATAGTAGGGGTAGCACGGCTGGCTTCATATGCTCCTTAGCCGCGAGGAGGTTGTTTTCTCCCAGTACGGCACCCACCCTGCCTTAACCGCTTCTCCGAGGACCCACCCGATAACCTACGCGGCCGAGAACGCCCTCTTAAAGGCTTAGCCCTCAGCCTTTACGCCCTCCCATCTTTTCGCGGATCACCTTGAACACTACGGTGTTGACTGGATCGGGGCACTGGAGCTCTTCTACCACGTTTATCCAGTCGTCTTTGGGCGTCCTCCTGTAAGCGGCTGTTAGGTACGGTAGCAAGGCCCCGAGCGCGTATAGGCACACGTTACTGCTCCTCCTCGAAATTATGGACCCCTCTTCTACGACTATTACGTCCCCCACTTTGTAGCCAGCCGCACAATTACCTTTGACGTCCTTAACCTCGAGGATCAGCCTGTACACGCGCAACCCCAAGTGATCTTAATTGGCGAGCTTTTAATTTTGTATGAGGCGCTTCGAGGTCAACTTCCTTGTTGAACTCTTCAACGAGAGGTTCGAGTCGGTCCTGTCCCGCTTGACCGACCTCGACTACGAGTTCTGCAGGAACGCTGGCATTAAGCCCATATTCATGCTCAGGAGGAAGGGGTTTAGGGGCTTCATAGGACAAGCGCTCAACAAGCATAGACCGATATACCTGTGCCGCGATTCCATACGGCTTCCTCAGAAGTTCGAAAGGTTCTTTGAGATACTAGAGGCCCTGAGGGGCTGGTATGAGACGAGGTCACCAAAGAAAAAGAGGTAGCGTAAAAGTGAAGAGGGGGACAACTTCAAGGGACCACCGAGTCGAGGGCCTTGCACACGTCAATGGCCGTCAGGCAAAGGTCGCTAATCGAGCCTCCTCAGCGCTCCTTCATAATATCGAGGGCCATCCCCGCTAGGTCCTTCACTTCGATCAGGACCACCATTACCATAATAAAAAGGTGGGGGAGGAGATCGATCTTAAAAGAATCTTAAAACGGTAGCTCACTCTCCATGAGGCCTTTCAGGAGCTCCGCAACGTTTTGCAAGTCTTTAACGCTTAGGACCTCTTGGAACGTGTGGACGTACCTCGTTGGCACGGCCACCACGCCGCTCGGGACACCTTCTCTCGAGAGCTGGATGGCGGTGGCGTCAGTGGTCCCTCCCTCTAGGACCTCGAGCTGGAACGGTATCTTCCTCTCCTCGGCCACCCTCATGATCCACCGCTTTACCTTGGGGTTCGGTATGAGCCCTCCAGATAGGGAATCCCTGCGCCCATCGGCTGCGATTATCACCGGGCCGTTGCCGACCTTGACCGGAGCCTCGTGGGGCTCCATGTTCGGGTGGTCTCCGGCTATGGTGGTGTCCACGGCTATGCCAACGTCGGGCTTGATCGCATAGCCAGCGACGGTAGCGCCCTTCAGCCCGACCTCCTCTTGAATGGTGAACACGGCGTAGACCTTACACCGAGGTTTGGCCTCCTTGATCGCTTGGACCAAGGCCGCGCAGCCAGCCCTGTCGTCGAATGCCTTCCCGGCCACGAGGCCGTTGGCGAGCTCCACCAACTTCTTGTCTATCGTTATGAAGTTGCCGACCTCTATTCCCATCTCCCTTACCTCCTCGGCGCTCTTGGCCCCGACGTCTATGAACATCTTGTCGTAGGTCAACAGCTGACGCCTCTCCTCATCCTTCATCACGTGGACGGCCTTGCTACCTATGACGCCCCTC
>CAZLVJ010000008.1:0-888 GCA_964562935.1 uncultured Nitrososphaerota archaeon | reverse complement strand
GACGTAGCCCTTGAGCTCGCTGACTATTATGTCCGCCACTTCGTCTTCAAAGCCAGAAGGCCCGTGGGCCTCCGAGAGCCTCCTCAAGACCTCCAATAGTTCGCCCATAGAAGGTCACAGCTACACTAGTACTGATTTCTCTTACAAAAACTCGTCTTTTGGCCGGAACGCTTGAGGAGCAAATTTTTGTCCTTTGGCTCAGAGCGATGGCTCCCTATCATCGAGTCAATACGAAGGGCGCGATCATCATTGCCCAACGGTTGGGCTAGGCCTCGTCGACCCTAAGTACTTTCTACTTTTAGGGACACGCTTAAATATGACTTTGACAGACGGCATCTTCGACGTGATGAGAGGGTGTATTGCTGAGGGGTGAGGAGAGGTGACGCGGCTGAGGGCTCACCCTCTCTCCCTGAGCTCCCTGACCTTGGCCATGAACTCTCTGACCCTTCCCTCTGAGATGGGTGCTGACAGGTCCCCTCCTCTGAAGTAGCTGCCCACTATCGCGGCGTCCGCTATCTTGAGGAGCTCTCTGACGTTTTCAGGATTGCAACCGCTACCGACTACGATAGAAGCCTGAGGGAGCTTTGTCCTGACGCTCAATAGCTCTTCTAGAGGTGGAGGCATGCCAGTACTGGGGCCTGTAAGGATCACCGCATCCGCTAACCCCCTCTTCAAGGCCTCCTCAGCCACTAAATCTACGGGCCTCTGGGCCAGAGGGGCTCCGTGCTTCACGTGTACGTCTGCGAAGACCTTGACATAGCCCGCGTGATAGACCTTCTTGGCCACCTGAACCCTGTAAGCACATGGCTCTATGACCCCTTGGTCCGTCACCATGGTCTCAACGTATGCGTTTACTCTTATGAACGAGCCTCCAACGGCCTTGGCTAT
>CAZLVJ010000007.1:23875-27540 GCA_964562935.1 uncultured Nitrososphaerota archaeon | reverse complement strand
CCTGGCCCTGACGACGTCGCCCTTATCCGACTTGAGCCTCTCGACGAGTATGTGGTAAAGGACCCTGTTCAGCTCCGCGGCGGCCCTAGCGACCTCTTGGACTGACACCTCCCCCCTCTTCACGTGGTCCCTCAACTGAGCGAAGAGGGTCTTCCTGACCTTGTCCGCATAAGCTCCAGCTATGATAAACCCGGTGCTCAGCAAAGCCATGCCCTTCCACCATTAAGTACTTAGTCGTAAGCTGTAGGAAAAACTTATCGCACGTGCTCGATGACCTCACGTGCGACTAAGACCTCACGAGTACAGCACTGGGAATGCTGATGTTGAGGCCAGGATTCCGTTAGAAGGCTTCAAGGCCCTGGCCTTGAGGCAGTGCGCAGGTTGAGCAACGCCTAAAAGTTCTTAAGCCATGCCCTCGTAGTTAAGCTAGCGAAAAGCATCGCGCGGTGAAGCACTTGCACAAAATTAGGCCCGCTACAAGAGAGGTCGTAGACCTCGCAATCTCCTGGATCGTGATAAGCCTTTGCTTCTCAGTCCGAGGGGTTTACGTCAATGCGTCGCACTTCCTAGCCCTCTTCGCCTCCTCTCTCGTCGCCGTGGGCTTGGGCTTCTTGTCGCACGAGCTGATGCATAGGACCGTTGCTAGGTCGTTCGCCTGCCACGCCGAATACAGGATGTGGCCCTTGGGGTTGTTACTAGCTTTAGCGCTAGCCCTTGCCTCGGGTGGCAACTTAATATTCGCCGCTCCAGGGGCCGTGTACATAGTCCCCCTCGCGTACTCGCCATACATATCGGCCGAACAATTGCGAAGAATTAACGGCCTCATAGCGCTCGCGGGGCCGATGGCGAACTTGGTAATGGCGTTAATCTTCTACCCATTGCAGGGGCTAGGCTTTCACCACTTCGTGGGCTTTACGGCAATGGTTGGCTTCCGAGTCAACCTCTGGCTCGCAGCCTTCAACCTCCTCCCAATACCGCCGCTCGACGGCTTTAACGTGGTCAAGTGGAGTCCGATTGTGTGGGGCCTAGCAACGATACCGACGTGGGTCGTCGCCGCCATCGCCATCCTCTAAGCCCTAAGCTACGAGTAGCGAGTCGTCGGCCCCTTAGTTATGCTGTTAACGTCAAGGGGCAAGCGTGGACATTTGGCCTTGCGCGACTATTCGCGACAAAAATGTACAGAAAACGCTTAAAAGTGTTCTAAATTGCCTTTTTAAGGCGACTGGTGAGCATCTGTGAACAAAAAAGTCGTGACGTTATGCGTGGACGACTTGCCCAAGTACTGGTACAACATCCAGCCCGACCTCCCGAGGCCCCTCCCGCCGCCGCTGGACCCTTCGACGCGCGAACCCGTCAAGCCTGAGGGGCTGGAGGCGCTCTTCGCTAGAGAGCTCGTGAGGCAAGAGGTCAGTACTGATAGGTGGATCCCGATTCCAGAAGAGGTACGAGAGGTATACTCGCTCTGGAGGCCGACTCCCCTCATCAGGGCCTCTAGGCTAGAGAGGGCGTTGAAGACCCCGGCCAAGATATTCTTCAAGCACGAAGGGGTGAGCCCGCCTGGTAGCCATAAGCCTAACACGGCCGTCGCGCAGGCCTACTTCAACATGAAGGAGGGCACGGAGAGGTTGACCACCGAGACTGGCGCTGGACAGTGGGGCTCGGCGCTGGCCTTTGGGTGCATGCTCTTCGACCTCGAGTGCACAATCTACATGGTCAAGGCTAGCTACGAGCAAAAGCCGTACAGGAAGACGCTCATGAGGGTCTGGGGGGCCGACGTCGTGCCGAGCCCAAGCAATAGGACGGAGTTCGGGAGGAGGATCTTGAGGGAGGACCCTGACAACCCGGGTAGCCTAGGGATAGCGATAAGCGAGGCCATAGAGGACGCCCTGACGTCAGAGAGGACGAAGTACAGCCTCGGTAGCGTCCTGAACCACGTCCTCATACACCAGACGATTGTCGGGCTAGAGGCCAAAATGCAACTAGAGGCCATAGATGAGTACCCCGACTACGTCGTTGGGTGCGTGGGGGGAGGGAGCAACTTCTCCGGCATAATGTGGCCCTTCTACTACGACGTCGTCTCTAAGAAGGCGGAGAAAGAGGTGGAGTTTGTAGCCGTCGAGCCCACGGCCTGCCCGACGCTGACCAAGGGCGTCTACACGTACGATCACGGCGACACCGCTAGGCTGACCCCTCTGCTCAAGATGTACACCCTCGGCCACGACTTCATACCAGCCCCGATACACGCGGGAGGGCTCAGGTACCACGGAGACGCTCCGACCCTCTGCCTCTTAGTGAGGGAAGGGATCGTCAAGGCGAGGGCTTACAACCAAGTAGAGGTCTTCGAGGCCGGAACACTCTTCGCGAGGAGCGAGGGAATTCTTCCGGCCCCCGAGACGGCCCACGCCATTAAGGCAGTGGTCGACATAGCGCTGGAGTGCAGGAAGAGGGGAGAGGAGAGGGTCATACTGTTCAACATGTCGGGTCACGGATACTTCGACATAGCGGCCTACGAAGCATACCTCAACGGCTCATTGATGCCGTACGAATACCCCGAAGACGAGGTGAGAAGGTCTGTCTCCAAGCTCTTCAAGCTGTACCCGTGGCTTCGAGAGCTGAGCGACTGACTCGCTGCTTCGAGGATGTCTTAGACGTTCGAGCGATAGCCCTCCAAGTCTAAAGCCGTTATCCTGAAGCCGAGCCTCTTGAACTCAGAGGCGATGGAGTCTAAGACCTCCTCACTAAAGAAAAGCCTCCTCTCTCGGGGGCTCACCTCTATCCTCGCAACGTCATCCCCGTGGAGCCTGACTCGCACGAGCGAGGCCCTGAGCCTCTCCTTCACCACCCTCTCGGCTAGGTCTATCTTCTTCAACTTCTCCGGAGTAATCCTGTGGCCGTACGGTATCCTAGTGGCGAGGCAAGAGCTGGGAGGCTTGTCGTGATTCGGGAGCCCCAGAAACTTGGCCAGCTCGCGCACCTCGCTCTTCGATAGCCCGGCCTCCAACAAGGGGCTGCGGACCCCCTCCTCAATCGCGGCCCTTAGGCCAGGCCTGTAGTCGCTTAAGTCGCTCTTATTGGTCCCGTCCAAGATCGCCTTGAAGCCCTCCCTTGACGCCAACTCTTTGAGCAGAGCGAACCGAGCTTTCTTACATACGTAGCAACGGTCTTGCGGGTTATCGGAGAAGCCCGGGAGCTCCAGCTCATTGAGTTCGACTACGTGGTGCCGTATTCCGATGACTCGGGCCACCTCAATAGCCTCCTCGAGCTCGCCGTGGGGCAAGAGGGGGGAGTTTATGGTCACGGCCAAGGCCCTATCGCCCAAGGCTCTGTACGCCAGCGCAGCGACCGTGGAGCTGTCGACGCCGCCTGAGAAAGCCACTAGCGCGCCCTCCACCTTCTTGATCTCTTCCACGAGCTCGTCGACCAAGAACCTCAGGTCGCGCGACCCTCTCATGGACAACTACCTGAGGCCTCGTGAATTTCACAGCTTAAAGGTCAGCAGCTCGCCGTTCTTCGGGGCTAAGACCTCTACACCCTTGCCCTTCAGGGCTTCTTCAAGAGACGACACTGCCCGCTCCTCTCCGTGGACTAAGACGACCTTAGTCCTCCCCTCGGAGCGGTCTACGACCTTAGTTATGAAGTCGAGGAGCTCGCTCCTACCAGCGTGG
>CAZLVJ010000007.1:0-23865 GCA_964562935.1 uncultured Nitrososphaerota archaeon | reverse complement strand
GTCGAACCACTTCACGTTGCACTTGACCTTCTCCGAGTCGGGCGCTAGCTTGCCGTGCTTCAATAGGTAGTCGCCGGGCGTATTCGGTATCTGATAGCTGACTAGGAATATCGCGCTATCGCTCCTATCAGCTAGGCGCTTGGCGTAAAAAACCGAGGGGCCTCCCTTCAACATTCCCGAGGGGCTTATGACCACTCCGCCCTCCTTCAAGAGCCTCCTCCTGTCCTTGGGCCCTCTGACGAACCTCACGAATTCTAGGGCCTCCTCATACAGGCCTCCATCCCTCAAAAAGTCCTTGAAGCCCAGCAACTCAAGCGATATGCTCCTAGCCATGCCGTCCAAGTAGACGGTCAAGTCGTTCGCATACTTGTAGAGCACGCACAACATCTCTTGGGCTCTGCCGTAGGCGAAGGCCGGCACGAGCACGACTCCTCCACCCTCGACGCAGTCGACCACGGACTCGACGAAGCCCTTCTCAGTCAGCGTTCTGTCCTCGTGAGGTCTGTCGCCATACGTGGACTCCACGACCAAGAGGTCTATGGGGCACTCTAAGAGGACGGAGTCCGAGTCTACTGGGCGCACTAGCCGAGTCTCAATGCTGTTGAAGTCGCCAGTGTAGAGGACCTTGAAGTTCTTCGACTTCAACAGGAACATGCAACTCCCGGGGACGTGACCAGCGTTCAGAGCCTTTACGACCACGCCGCCTATTTCTACCTCCTCTCCGTAGCCCAAGGGCCTGATGTTCTCTATTGTCTTGTAGAGCTCCTCGACCTCGTACGGCAAGTAGCTTCCTGAGAGCTTCATCATGTCCAATATCAAGTACTCTAAGATCTCGGCGCTCAGTTGAGTAGCGTAAGCTCGAGGGGTTATCCTTGAGGAGAAGAGCAGCGGCACCAAGCCGGAGTGGTCTAAGTGTGAGTGAGTGAGCAGTATGGCGTCGATAGAATTTGGGCTCACGTGTGATGGGAACAGAGGCACGTCGTTGAGCGAGACGCCGTAGTCTAGCAAGAAGTTTTTATTCTCCAAGCTAAGGAGGTAGGCCGACCTCCCTACCTCTCTGCAACCTCCAAGGCACAACAATTTAGCGTGGCTCATGATGTGACAGCTAGTTGAGGAGTGTGTAGGCGACAACCTTTAAACGTTTCCCAAGCACATCGCTGACAACAAGTTTATTAAGCGTAGTCAATTAAGGGCCTCGGGGGCTTGCATGTCGCACGAGTACATCAAGGTGCCTCGTGGAGAAAAGGTTCGGGCGACGTGCTTGAGGTGCGGCAGGTGCTGTCATGGGCCCAACGTCAGCTTGACGGCCTTCGATATATGCAGGATGGCCAAGTTCTTGGGCGTTGATTGGAGAGTGCTAAGAGGCAAGTATGTAAAGGCCGTCATAGCAGACGTGATACCCATACCAATTCTCCAGAGCGTGAGAGGCGTCTGCGCTTTTTTTGTGATGGGCGATAAGCCCACGTGCACGATATATCCAGCTAGGCCCATGAAGTGTAGGCTCTATCCTTTCCTCTCCTACAGCCCAGCCAAGTCCGACTTGATGTGCCTCGACAAGTGTTGCGGGGGCGTCGGCGTAGGAGAGCTCGAAGACCCTCCTTGGACCCTCCTCAGCCAATATCACCTAGAGCTGAAGCTCCACTACGCCAAGCTCTACCAGCTCATATTCGAAGAGGGTTGCGAGCCCCTTCAAGCTCTAGAGAGACTAATAGATGAGGTATGCGGCGAGGTGCGCGAGTAGCAAAGTTAAGGCGGCGTTACAACAAGGCGGTGCATACTATCTCACGTAAGGCCTCTAGGCAAGCCTCTACCCTTTCGAAGGTCTTTTGAGGTTCTCGAGGCAAGACGTCGAACAAGGCCCTCTTCACGTCTGATCGAAGTTCAGGCGGCATCACGTCGAGGTTTTCTTCGAAGAGTCCTCTGAGCTCGCCATCCGTCGACGAGCTGTAGACTGGCAGGGCGTTCGCCAGGATCTTGAAGGCGTTCAAAGCGAGCAACGCTTGTGCACGAGGGTTACCCTTGGCCATAATCCAAGAGGCCCTCTCTTCAGGCGTTATCCTCAAGTGGAACTTGAAGAGCCCCTCCATCTCAGAGAGGTAGCCCCTCCCAACGACGAATTTAGTCGCTTCATAGCCCTTAACGCCCGAGGCCACCAAGTACAGCACGGCCATCACGAAGTCCTTAAGCGCCCCACACTCGACAATCCTCTGAAGCGTGGGCGGTAGCACTCGAATCGCATAGTACTCCTCAGAGCCGTGGAGCTTAGCGTGAGCTAGTGCTATCAGCATCTCCCCCCAAACTACCGCCTCACCCTTGTCGTAAAGCTCCGACGCCACTACCATTACTGTAGGCCTACCAGCCACGTACAAGTGAGAGGCCGAGCTCAGGGGTTGAGGGGCTAGGCCCGCTCCCCCAAGGGAGGCGTCGAGGAATTCACCTAAGCGCTCTCGGGACTCCGCGACTACGACCCTCAGAGCCCTCACGTCGAGGTCGAAGGCCCTCGACGCGTCGTCAATGCACTTCTTGATATAGTTCAGCGCTACGCTACTGATGGAGCCCAGTGTTAGGATCTCAACCATTTGCGCACTCTCGCCAGAGCCCTCCAACGAAGTCTCACCTCTTAGACCTTAAGAAACAAGCGATCAAGGTTTTAGGCCATCGACAACGTCAACTCTACTCGACTTTTATGTCGTACCACTTCCTCCTCTCCTCATCTCTCTCGTCTTCGACCTTCACCTCGTACACCTTCGGCTTCTTGACCTCGACCTCTCTAATCTCGACGCCTTTTGGCCCCCTCTGCTTAGAGTCCTCGACCCCCTCTATCGTGACCTCCCTGACGTGACCTCCCTCACTGACTGACCTCCCCTCGGGCCCTCCCTCCCATATTATCCTCGCGCTCGGATACCTTTCTCTCAAGTACTTCTCCAACTCCCCCCTATTGACGTCGCCTTGGACCGAGACCCTGACTACCGGCCTCCCGTAGTCGTCGTAAGTCACGAATATGGAGTACGTGCTTAAAGCGCCCCCTTTAAACGCTTCAAACTCTTCGAAAATCTCATCGAAGAAGCCTCTGCGCCTGCGCCTCATAGCCTTCATTAACCTAGGGGCTCACGAGGCAAATAAGTGTTTTCGCGTGCCCTAAGCGAGTCCCGTGAGGCGTGCGCGTTGGAGGTTTGTGACGTCTTAGCCAACATGAGCCCATGGAGGACCGCTAAGCGTATTAGTATGCTCGCCCAGTAAACTGGGGTTTCAAGTCTTGGAGTTTTGTGAGAAGTGCGGGGGCCTCTTGAGGCCCGTCAAGAAGGATGGAGGAAGCTACTTAGTCTGCAAGCGGTGCGGCTTTTCAAAGCCCTTAGACAGGCAAGCGTCTACGTACTCCTCTAAGAAGGTCATCGAGGAGGCGAGGCACGGCAAGATAGGGGTCGTCGAGGACAGGGCCGAGCTCAGGAGGAGGCTGAGGGAGGAGGAGAGGGAGCTCGAGGAAGAGAGGAGGAGGGAGCTGATGGACTTGCTGAGCAGGGAGCAAGAGGAGGTCGAAGCAGAGGAGTAGATCTCGAACCTCGACCGCTCGGCGACTTAACAGCAACCGGGTTGCGCAAACAATTATGAGCCCTGTTAGCCACTACACCTTGAGGCTCCTCGCTTCAACCCTAGATGGTATTAGGTGCGTCCCATCGCATGTGGCGCTTGTCGTGAGGTGGGCGAAGCCTTCTCTACAGGTCGAGAACGTGATCCCATACTCATCCACTATCTCCCTCGCCATCTTCATCAAGCTGAGCCGAAGCCCCTCCCTCAAATATCTAGAGGGCCCGACCCTGAGCCCCTCCTCATAGTAGAGCTCGTGCCACCGTTTCGCCTTCTCCGGAAAAGCCTTGACCATCCTGGCTAGGTTGTCCGGCCTCGCCTTGTACGTCGACGAGCTCACGTGCTTGGCGCCAGCCCTCACCACCTCTTCGACTAGCCTCTTCAAAGCCCCCTCCTCATCGTTTAGGTCAGGCACTATGGGGTCTATCCTGACGATGCACGGCACTCCTTCGTCACTTAAGAGCTTGAGGGCCTTGATCCTCTCCCTCGGCCTAGGCGCCCCCGGCTCCATCTTCGATGCAAGGCCCTCGTCGAGAGTGGTTATGGTGAGGCTCACGGCGCAGTTGCCCCTCGAGATTAAGTCGACGTCCCTCGCGACGATATTTGACTTAGTTATTATCATGACCTTAAAGCCCCTGGGCAAGAGCACCTCTAAGCACCTCCTCGTGAGCCCCAAGTCGGCCTCGATCGGCGGATAGGGGTCTGAGCTGTTGGCCATCGATATTGGCAAGCTCCTGTCGACCTTATTCAAGTCCTTCAGTAGCCGACTCACGAGGTCTCTCTTTGGCACCGACTCTGGCGCCCTTATGTACGACGTGGCATAACAGTACAAGCACTTGTGGCTACAGCCAGTGTACGGTGAGAAGCTGTACTTCAGAGGACATGTGCAGAGCTTGCCCCTCCAAGGATCAAAGGGCGCTATGACGCTCATCTGTAGGGAGTTTGTGCGCTCGCAGAAATAGCCTTTTTGGCTCAGGCAGCAGCCGAGCTCAAAGGCCGTGTAGCAGTCCTTCGGGTGAGTCGCTACGGCCTTTATGCAATAGATGTAAACTTGCAACGGGCTTAACATAGCCGAGAGGAAGTTGCACCACTCATTCCACCTAGGGCTCTACGAGAAGCTGAGGGAGAAGCTCGATAAAGCCCCAATAGGGATGCCGCCTAGTCCCAGCGGTGCCATAGGGAGATACTAAAGCTACTCTTTACTGGGGAGGAGGCCGGTCTGGTGCTGCACATGCCCTTCGTCAACTTCACGATTGAGCAGCTAACTGAGAGGACCGGAAAGAGCGCTGAGCACTTGGAGGGATCCTGAACGAGATGGCGAAGAAGGAGACCGTGTGGAAGGGTTGAAGGACGACAAGGTGGCGTACAGGCTCTTCCCGGTCATGGTTGGACTATTCAAGATGCACTTTCTCCCAGGGCCGGGCAAGGACCCGCTCCAAGAGAAGCTCGCGCCCTTAATGGCCAAGTACATTAAAGAGGCCTTCCTCAAAGAGCTCGGGACAGGAAGCACTCCACAATGAGGGCGATACCAGAGAGACACCATCTCGCCCAAGGCCCGGATACTGCCTTACGAGGACGCCGTGAAGCTGGTGAAGGAGCACGACTATCACGTCGTCGGCTACTGCGGTTGCAGGATCGTGTCCAGGTTCATGGGTGATTGCTGTAGGCGCTACCTAGAGTCCTGCCTCCACTTCGGCCCCCGCTAGGTACATGGTCGAGCATGGCCTCGCTAGGAGGATAACGGCCGACGAGGCCATAGAGATATTGGAGAGGGCCGATCGAGAGGGCCTCGTACACATGGCCGAGAGGAGCCGAGGACCAATATACACGACATGCGACTGTTGCGCCTTCTTCAGGGCCGTCCACGAAGCCAAGTACCCGCGCACCATAGCGCGCTCGAGCTACGTCGCGAGCGTGGACATAGGTAGGTGCATAGCCTGCGGGATATGCGTGATCCGGTGCCCGATGAAGGCCATAGTGGTCAAGAAGAACAGGGAGCCCGCGAAGGTAAGCGTTGAGAAGTGTCTCGGGTGCGGCGTCTGCATGCCCACTTGCCCCGTTGAAGCAATAGAGCTCGTGCTGAGGGGGAGTTGCCAGAGGTGCCCGACCGCATGACCTTTGCCCTACAACTTCTCAGGGACAGGAGGAAGGACTTCTCAGACCTCCTTTAGGCTCCTCTAAGCCCAACCGAACAGTCGATGATAAAGAAGTTGTGGTGATGAGTCGCTCTAGGACCTCGCCCTTCACTCTTTCATTAAGTATCCGCCGAACATCATTGCCCATAATAGGGTCGGGTAGGATATCATGCGCTCTATTCCGCCTATGCCGAGGCCCAAGTCAATTCTCGCGGTGAAGAGGATGAGGGCCAGCAACGATAACACGCCCAGTATTATCGAGAAGTAGGACGCCGGAGCCTTTTGGAATTTGAAGGACGCTATGGCCGCTAGAGCACCGAAGAGGAAGGCCAGCAGGGCGGCTATGAAGTGGGCGTACGGTATGGGGGAGTCCATGGGGAAGGCGCCTACGCCCACGCAACCTATTCCGCAGAGGGCCAGGAAACCCAAGAACGCCCTGTTGGTTATGACTTTTCCCCTTCGCAGGAAATAAGCGGCAAGGATGGCCGTCAGGCCGAGCACGATTATCGAGACATTGAAGAGGGGCGCCGTAGCCGCGCTAAGGGCCCCGAGCTCGCTTATGTAGTTTTTAGCGACGCTGTAGTTAGGGTACAAGCACTCAGCAATCAGCATACACACGAGGAACTGAGCCGACCCCACGAACATTAGGGCTCCAGCAACCCTACTACTGATGAGTTGCCCCATGTATCTTTTATAAGGACC
The DNA here is from genome assembly GCA_964562935.1 of uncultured Nitrososphaerota archaeon. Classification (GTDB taxonomy): domain Archaea; phylum Thermoproteota; class Methanomethylicia; order Nezhaarchaeales; family WYZ-LMO8; genus WYZ-LMO8. The sequence goes on along the minus strand of CAZLVJ010000007.1, from coordinate 17,443 downwards.
CCGCAAGGGATAAAAACCTTTCCACAGGGGTTAAGCCGCACCTCGCATAGAATAAAATAATAGACCCTTAATAAAGGGGCCTTTATGAGGACCAAACAATAACCTCTACCAAGAGGTTAGTGGGAGCTCTCAAGGATCTTGACTTCAAGCCACTTCTACAGCGCTTTAACATGGAGGCTCCGTCTGCTCGGGCCGCCAGAGCCCCTTGATTTAAAGGGTCGAGGCCTAGAGCGCGAGCCCCCTAGACGGGTCCGCGACGTCAATGGCGTTGCGGGGGCCATGAGATCTCTACGCTTAAAGCCTGGGCCTCGCTAACTAAGACGTGCATTTGAGGCCCAAAAGTTCATTAATTCCCAGCTCGAGCAGGTGAATTACGAGTGAGGGAGCTCAGCAAGGTCTCAGACGTCTTACCCAAGGCTCTCAAACACCTCCGTCCACCTCGCGAGGTCTACGTCTCGGTAGGAGAGTCTCTGGGCAAGTACTCGGCCGAGACCTTACTCTCAGGCTTCAAGCTCCCGCCCAAGCCCAAATCGGTCATGGACGGCTACGCAGTCCGCGCATGCGACGTGGAGGGAGCCTCGCCCCCCTCTCCAGTGCCCTTAAAGCTACTCAACGAGGTCCTCAGGCCTGGGGTGGACATTAACATAGCCCTAAAGCCCGGCGCAGCTGTTAGGGTAGAGACAGGCGCCTTCTTGCCCGAGGGCGCCGATGCCGTAGTGCCCGTCGAGGACGCAGTCGAAGAAGGGGACGAGGTCCTCGTGTTGAAGAGCTTGGCCAAGTACGAGAACGTGTCGTTGCCGGGCGAGGAGTACGACGAGGGCTTAGTGATAGTCCGTAGGGGGTCTAGGATAACACCTCAAGCCGTGGCCGGGCTCGTGATCGAGGGCGTTGAGAGGGTAAGGGTCTTCGATCTGAGGGCTAGGATCTTGAGCATCGGAGACGAGTTCGTGAAGGGCACGTACTTCAGGCCCTTCACCCACGTCTTCGTGAACGCGTGGTTGAAGTGGCATGGCATCGTTGTGGAGGAGACGTCACTCGTCGGCGACAACGTCGACGAGATACGCAAGTGGCTCCAGCGTGACGACGCCCCTTATCTCTCAGTCCTCGTCGGCGGCACGTCAGTCGGGGGGCACGACTACACTGTCAAGGCCATACAAATGGTCGAGCCAGAGCACCTCACACACGGATTCGCCATCCAACCCGGCAAGACGGCTTGCTTAGCAGTGAAGGACGGCAAGCCCATACTGGCACTGAGCGGGCTCCCAGTTGCTGCAATGTCCACGCTGGAGTACGTGCTCAAGCCTTTATTAAAGGGCATGGGCCTCGAAGTCCCAGACTACCCCAAGGTCAAGGCCACCTTGACCCGGAGAGTGACGGTAAAGGCCGGCGTCAAGGGCTTCGTCCGAGTGAGGGTTCAAGAGAGGGAGGGCAAGCTCTACGCCGAGCCGATAATGATCGGGGGGTCCGGATCGTTGGCGAGCCTCTTGAGAGGCAACGGCTTCGTTGAGGTGCCGGAGGACGTCGAGGGCTTCGACGAGGGGTGCGAAGTGGAGGTAAGCCTCTACGGGTCGGTGGCCTAGCTTGCCAGAGCGCAAGATATATCGCCGACTAGTCTCCGTGGACGACGTCATACCGATCCTCGAGAGCCATCGGCCGCTGAAGCCTCTCGGAGAAGTTGAGCTACCCTTGGTAGAGGCGATAGGAAAGGTGCTGAGCCGCAACGTCTACGCCAAGGCGAACTACCCGCCCTACACCAGAGCCCTCATGGACGGCTATGCCGTGATGAGCGAGGACCTCGTGGGGGCGCGTGAAGACAGGCCAAAGAAGCTGAAGCTCGTGGGCCGCCTGTCGGCAGGCAAGCTCAAGTCAGTGAACATTGGCAGGGGCGAGTGCGTAGAGGTCTCGACAGGAGCTGTCGTGCCTCATCCGGCAGACGCCGTGGTCCCCGTGGAGTACACCACCATTGAGGGCGACTACGTGGTCTTCTACAGGAGCGTAGCCAAGGGGGAGAACGTCGACCAAGCGGGCTCGGACTTCGTCGAGGGAGAGGTAGCAGCGTGGAGAGGGGAGATCCTCACCCCTTCGCTGGCGTCAGTGCTAGCGGCCCTGGGCGTGGACAAGGTCTACGTCTACAGGCCAGTGAAGGTTGGGGTGTTACCCACGGGGAACGAGCTCAGGAGCCCTGGCGAGGAGCTGGAGTACGGGTGCCTCTACGACTCGAACTCCTACTTGGTCTACGGCTACGTTAAGATAATGGGGGCTGAGCCGAAGATCTACGAGAGGGCCTTGGACGACGAGAGAGACCTAGAGGAGAAGCTCTGGAGGGCGATCGAGGAGAACGACCTCGTGGTCACGATAGGGGGGACCTCTGCTGGCCTCGAGGACCTCACGTACAGGGTTTTGTCGAGACTCGACCCGGGCTTGATAGTCCACGGGGTCAGGGAGAAGCCTGGCAGGCCCCTCGCCATCGCCGTGCATCGAGATAAGATAGTGTTGAGCCTGCCAGGCTTCCCCCTCTCGTGCTTCTTAACAGTAAACCTATACCTCTTGCCCATACTGGCCAAGCTCCAAGGCCTCAAGGGCTACGAGCACGAGTATGTCGTTGCGAGGGCCTCCACACCTCTTAGGGGAGAGCCGGGCATAAGGGTCTTTGTCCCCGCCATTTTAGTCAAGCATGGAGGGCTGACGACGGCCTATCCCTTGCCGAGCCACAGCGGAGGCATCTCGGCGCTAAGCTTGGTAGACGGATACGTCGTAATTCCCGAGGGCGTCGAGTACGCGCCAGCGGGCTCTGAGCTAAAGGTCTTGGTGAGCCCATTCTGGAGGCCGTATGAGGTCAACGTCGTCGGGAGCCACGACCCGTTGCTTCAGTGCTTGCTGAACACCATAGCGTCAAGTGAGGGCGTGCGAGTGCTAAACGTGGGCAGTACGGCCGGGCTTCAGGCCTTGAAGGCTGGAGTAGCCGACGTAACCGGGGTGCACCTACTGGACCCCGAGACCGGGGAGTACAACATACCACACGTCGAGAAGATGGGCCTAAGAGGTGTGGTGCTTATCAGAGGCTACTTGCGCGAGGTGGGCTTCGTGTATAGGAGGGGCCTCTCGGTGTCGTCTATTAGCGACGTCGTGGACAAGGGCCTGAGGTTCGTCAACAGGAACCCGGGGAGCGGCACTAGGACCCTCATAGACATGTTGTTGGAGGAGGAGTCAAAGAAGAGAGGGACCGGCTTAGAGGAATTGAAGCGAAGGGTCAGGGGCTACAACTTTGAGGTCAAGACCCACGAGGCGATCGCGCACTTGATCTCTAAGTCCGTGGTCGATGTGGGGGTGGCCGTCAGGTATGTAGCGGAAAAATACGGGCTGGCCTTCACGCCAATAAGTCGCGAGAGGTACGACATCTTAGTCAGGAAGGACTCCTTGGACAAGGATATTGTTAAGAGATTCGTGGGTCAATTCGATGACTTGGTCCGAGTATTCGTTAAGGACTTTAAGGGGTACGAAATTGATGATGAGACTGGTAAGAAGTTCGAGTTTTAGTAGGCCCGTCCCAATTTAGATCTTCAACCTTCAATAGCTCTCTACTTCATAGCGCTCGCTTGGGTTGCTTGCTCTCCGAGCGAGCCTCAAAGCAATCCCTTGTTTGGCAACGTAGGTAAAGCCGGGACGAAAAATCCCATTCCCGGTACAGGGCTTAAGATGATGGGGATGGCCAGCGGCTCTGACGACTCACAAAAAGTCGTTTACTTGTTGAGCTCGCGGCTCGACGTCTGAATGCCGAGGAAGCCGCCATCCTAACGAAGAGATTTTAAATTTAATAGATAGCAACAAATCGGTCGGGAACAGGTATGGGTTACGGGTATTCGGGTAGAATCCTCTACGTGGATCTGACGACGAAAGAATTCTGGACAAAAGAGCTGGCCGTCGATTACGTCCGTCCAGTTATAGGCGGAGCAGGGCTCGGAATAAGAATCCTCATGGACGAGGTCAACCCAAAGGTCGACCCCCTGTCACCCGAAAACAAGCTGATATTCGCCGTCGGCCCGTTGACGGGCTCTGCCGTGCCTTGCACAAGCAGAATGGCCGTCGTCTCCAAGTCACCGTTGACGGGCGCCGTCGGGATGTCCCTCAGCGGGGGGTATTTCCCGGCTGAGCTAAAGTTCGCAGGCTACGACGCTCTCGTCATCTCGGGAAGGGCCGAGGAGCCCGTCTACATATGGATAAACGACGACCGCGTTGTGATAGGAGATGCCTCGGGGCTCTGGGGCCTCACCACTACCGACACCCAAATAATATTGAAGGAGAAGATCGGCCAACTCGATGCTAAGGTAGCGTGCATAGGCCCTGCAGGCGAGAGGCTGGTCCGCTATGCGTGCATCATAAACGAGAGGAGGGCCGCTGGGAGGAAGGGCCTAGGAGCCGTCATGGGCTCTAAGAACCTCAAAGCCATAGCGGTCAAGGGAACTCGAAAGGTGGCCGTCGCCAACGAGGAGAGGTTCAAACAGGCCCTCAAGAGGGTGCACGAGCTAATGAAGGAGAGCCCGGTCCTCTACCCCTCGTTCTCGAAGATGGGGACGCCCATGGTCGTCGAGGTCACGGCCGAGCTGGGCATACTCGCGGCCAAGAACTGGACGGCCACGGGGATCTTCGCTCCAGTCGAAACCCTTGGGGGAGAGGCCCAGACGCGATACACGATTACTCGCATGGGCTGCTACAACTGCCCAGTGAGGTGCGGGCAGGTAAAGGTGGTCAAGAGCGGGCCTTTTGCCGGCTTCATGACCGAGGGGCCTGAGTTCGAGAGCACTTATAGCTTAGGAACCATGGTCGGGGTCAACTACTTCCCCGCTGTGATAGCGGCTGACAGATTATGCGACGAGTACGGCCTGGACACCATATCTACTGGAGCCTGCATAGCGTTCGCCATGGAGTTGGTCGAGAGAGGGTTGCTCTCAGTAGACGAGGTCGACGGCCTAGACCTCAGGTTTGGCAATTACGACGCCTTGATAAAGATGATCAGGAAGATAGCCTACAGAGAGGGCTTTGGAGACATCCTGGCCGAGGGGGTCAAGCGCGCCTCAGAGATCATAGGGAGGGGCTCTGAAAGGTATGCGCTACACGTCAAGGGCCTCGAGCTACCCGCTTACGATGTTAGAGGCGCCAAGGCCCACGGCTTGAACTATGCCACGGCATACACGGGGGCCGACCACAACAGGGGGTATGCCATACAAGAGATATTTAACGTCCCAGTTCCATACAAGGTAGACAGGCTGGCGATAGAGGGTAAGGGCAGGCTATGTAAGTGGAACCAAGACGTCAGAACGGCCGTTTGCGATTGCATGCCCCTTTGCGCCTTCCCATTCGACATGGCCTTAGCCGCCAATGCCCTAGAAATCGTGGCAGAGCTCTACAGCGCCTTGACGGGCCTAGAGATGACCCCCGAGGAAGTCCAAAAAGCCGGAGAAAGGGTCGTCAACATTGCTAGGATGTTCAACTACAAAGCTGGCTTTACGAGGGCCGACGACGTCCTACCAGCGCGGCTCATGGAAGAGGGGGTTCCAGGCGGCGCGTCGAAGGGCCAAATGATAACTCGAGAGGACTTGGACAAGATGCTCGACGAGTACTACGAAGCCAGGGGCTGGGACAAGGGGAAAGGGATTCCGACGAAGGAGAAAATGATTGAGCTCGGCTTGCCAATCGAATGGCTCAGCTAAACAACTCTTCAATCTTTTCTTTTTCTTCAATGTTTTAACACCTCTCCTACCCTACCATGAGGATACCAGAGACACCGGAGACTGTAGAGTAGCACTCTCCGTTCCTGTACGTTCAATGGAGCTCTCATGGAGAGTTGATGTCTCGTGTTGAAAGCTTCTTAACAGCTCCACTACGTCGTGCTCCTCGATTTACTAACTCCTAACCCTGAGGCTTCAATACGTTATCACCTTAGGGCCGACGATTTGAAAGGCTCCTCAAAGCTAAAGGGTCACGGTGCCAGGCAACTTAATTGTTAAGTCGGTGAGGTCCTCTAAGTCCATGGTCATACAACGAGCCTCGCGACGAGCTTGAGTAAGGGCGATAAAATCTTGCCAGAGAGCCCCATGGACGTCTACCACGATACGGATAGATATATAGGCTCGTGACAGTAGAAGTATGATCAGCGGCTCGCGATGATTGTCGTTAGAGTGCGATCGTTCTTCGACTTAAAGAGGGCCATGGGTTCCGGCGAGGTGTTGTTAAGGCTTAAAGAAGAAGCCTCAGTAAAGGACCTCATTCAAGTGCTCGTCGAACGCTACGGAGAAAAGCTCAAGGATTTCCTCTTCAAGGAGGGCGAGAAGGTCAACACATCAATCTCCATCTACGTCAATGGAAGGCTCATAGACTTCTTAGACGGCCTCGAGACTAAGCTCTCTGACGGTGACGTCGTCTCGCTAATGCCCCCAGCAGGAGGAGGATGAAGGCCTGTCTAACCGGCACTCGTTAATTGTCATCTCAATACGCGCTACTGTGATGTGTGTAAAACATAATTTGACTGAGGTCCTATTGCTCGAGCATTTAACACCAGTTAAAGCATTAGTTAATGCTGAGCTCCAAGAACCGTTTAATGCGTGACTGCATAAAGCAAAACCTTAAAGGGACCTTACGACGTCCCTCTCTTTATGTATACGCCCCTCGGATCTATCTCCTTCCTCAGCAATTCTATTTCTTCTACGGTGGGGGGCTCTGTCTCCCTCACACTAGGTGATATCTTCAGATCGAAACCCGTATTTTCCTTTATTTCTTGGATGCTAACGCCGGGGTGATAGGATTCCAAGTACATCTCCTTCGTCACCTCGTCAAACCTGAAAACCCCCATGTCGGTAATGACTGCGGAGGGCCCTCCACTCCTTAGACCTGCTTCCTTCCTTGAAGAGTACCCGCTCAAGTAGCCCGGTGAAGTGATGTAGTCCACCCTCTCAACGAACCTTTGTCGACCTTGCCTCATAACTATGACTGTTCTCTTAGCTAGAGAAGCGATGTCGTTGGCACCTCCACTCCCCGTTAAATAGACCCTAGGCTTGAAGTAGTTCCCAATGACCGTCGTGTTGATGTTACCGAACTTATCGATTTGCGCAGCTCCAAGGAACCCAACGTCCACGTACCCGCCTTGGAGGATGAACCCGAGCACGTCAAACATGGAGCAGGCCATGGCAGCTCCGGGTATGAGGCATGGGTCCGTGACCGCGAACGGGAGGCGCTGGGGTTCGCGCATCGACCACGCCTATCTCCGTCACGAGGATGGCGTTGGGAGCATGAGTCCTCTTGGCGAGGATGGCTGCTATTAAAGGCAATCCCACGCCTACGAGAACGACTTCGCCGTCCTTGATCTCTCGCGCTGCGGCAGCTACCATCATCTCTTCTCGCATGAAGTCTTTCGCGTAATTCTTCGCCAACTTCGTTACCCCCTAATATCCGTAGTTCACGGGATAGCAGTATACGTGTTTCGCTCTAAGCTTCCACAACCTCTCAAACCCTAATTTCCTTAGGTAGCCCATGTGATCCTCGACTCCGTAAACCCACTCGTCGAAGAACTTCTGGAGGGTCTCCTCTTCTTCCTCCATTTTAACGTACATTTCCCTAAACTCGAGGTCCATGTCGTAGTAGCCCTCCTTGTGCCATGGATGCTGGCCAAATGGGAGCTCGACAATAGCATCGACGATGAAGCTTGGGAAGACCGTTCTGTTGGGATCTCTCCTTATGACTTCCTCATCGACTATCTCCTCCACCGTTACTATTACTTTCTTCGCAGCTCTGACGGCCCAGAGATCATCGCCGAGAAAGCCCCACATCTGAACGTTTCCGTACCTATCGGCCCTCTGTGCGTGAACTATCGCTACATCTGGAGATAGGGCTGGGACTACGACTACCTTCTCGCCAGTGAAGGGGCACTCAATTACCCGAAGCTTCTTATCGCCCATGAAAGTCGACACCCTTACTATGTCAGAGCCCAAGAGCGACTTAACGGGCATGAAGGGGACGCCTATAGCGGCAGCGACAAATCCGGCGGTGATGGAGAAGTTAGAATACTCCTCGATCTCGATGGGGCGTGGTATGCCGCGCTCTACGGCGCGTCGAATGGCGTGAGAAAGGCCCCACGTCTCGAGCCCACGATAAGAATTGATCAAACGCCTTACACAACCAGCGCCGACCAACATGCTTATCTCTTCAGTGCCACCCCCGCACATTACCGTCAAGTTCCTCTTGTGTTGTCTTATGATTTCGTAGACAGCTCCGAAAGACCTACCAGCCATACCGGTGTAAACGGTGTCTCCGTCGTTGACAAACTTCTTAATGGCCTCCCTCAGCGTCATTACCTTATCTCCTATCTTGGCCTTTCGCATAACAACCTCTCCCCTTAAAAGTGAGGGCAGAGCTAAGTCCAGAGCTAGGAAGTGAGTGTATGAATGAGTGATTATATAAGTCTTACGAGCGTTGGAGGAGGGTTTAGTCGTAGCCATCATGATCGCTATGGTTTATTATTGTCGTGTGCATTTTCATAAGTCAGTATCGCAGATAAGATTATAGAGCGAAGGAATACAATTTGCCATCCAGATGTAAGTGCTAAGGTATGATTTCACGTGACTTGGTTAAGGCGATCGTTCTAAACATGTTTTAAATCATCTCGACATCGTGGGACCTCATGTACTATGGCCTACGATCAAAGCCTCAAAGACTTTAAAGCACTGATAGAGCTTTTGAGGGGTTGCGGTGCTACATCACGCACTTCTTCCTCGGTCGTTAATATGAAGGGCTTTATCTTGCCCTCCAGCCTATGCTTGATGAAATGCGTAACCTTTTCGACATCGCAGAACAAGTCACTTGGAAGGGCCAGTCCTAGAGGTATTTCGACTTGGTCGAGCGAGCTTTGCCGACTGCTCAAGATTACCCCGTCTACAGAGCCTCGGAGCGCATTAACGTCTTGCGAAGAGTCCGTCCCTCTTAGCAAAAGTAGAAGCCTCGCTTCAAAGAAGTTGGCCACATTTCGTATGGGAAGTAAAGCCTTTGCGTATTCGTGTAATTTCTCTTTGTCCACAGGCAACTTTTCCTCGAGCACGAGTATTAGATCGGCTCCTGCCTCGCAATAGGCTCGACATATCTCAAGCTCCGCATTAGCAATTTTTTGTAGAAGTTCTGCTCTGGCCTCCTGCCCGGTTAAGTCGCTTAAGAGTGCGAGGGGCCCTCTGAGGACGCCAGCTACAACGCCCTCATCTCTGACCATAATCTTAAGCCTCTTGACGACCTCTATCGCGTCTGGCACTCTTCCTCTTCCTCTTATCCCCCTCCACTCCAAGTCTTCTAATCTTGGGGGCTTAGCTGCAACGCTATAACGCTCGCCACACCATTGCACATTGCAGCCGAGAGCTTCGAGTTCCAAGGTCTCATCAATGTAATTAACGAGGACATCGTATCGGAAGAACTTCCACGCATTGTACAAAGTATTGACGAGAATGGTTAAGTTGGTAAGGAAAAGCTTTAAGTCGACCTTCTGCAACTTCGCGGCGTAAGAAAATATTAAAGGGGCGATTAGGGGCCTCGTAATGCCCTCGCCTTCAAAGTAGCTCCTCAGCTCCTCTTTAGGCGTCAAGCTGGCCATCATCATTGAGGTTCAGCCGTTGGCCACTTGCCATAGAATTTGAGAAATTCTAGAGGCGGAGCTTTCTTGCTCCACTCCTTCTCCCACTCTTCGTATTTCTTACCGCGTCTCTTTCTTAGCTCCCGCTCTTGTTGCCTCAACCTCTGAGTCTCCTCGTAATCGATCTCATAGGTTTCAGGGTCGAAGGCGACCTTATAGATGTTGCGAGCCGCCCACTCAGAGATTATACCGTTTTCAAGGTCTTTGATCACGAGCTCCGGGTCTCTCTCTAAGGGGTCGCCATAAGCCGGTCCAGCACCACTGCTCGTAACGGCTAAGTCCCCGGGGAAAAGCGGGCCAGCAACTCCGCCCAGCGCTGTATGGGTTAGCTCCTTCTTTCCGCCTATTGCGCTTGAGCTGAAGAATTCGATGAACGTTTTCGGTACGTCCCTCTCGCCTCTCTTCAGCCTCTCGATTATGTCGCAGTTTCTAATTTTCAGATCAGCCATGGCTCTCCCTGGATAACCTCCGAAAAGCCCGTTGCCTACAGGCACTAAATTCCCAACACCGAAGGGAGTCCATGTTAGGGGGGTCTTGCCATAGTGCACGAAGACGGTGCCGAGTGCGGACCCTCCTCGGAACTTTCCAAAGCCGCACGAATCCGTTATGTGTCCTACGAAGAGGTGCAAGAGAGGCATTTCCCTCTCTACTTCTTCAACATCAGGGGCCCTCCCCCATGGACAATGGACGAAGGAAGCCGCATCCACGCCGTCCCTAGTAGCTCTTGCCCCCCAGCCGGATGCGTTAAAGGCAATGGCGTGGAAGTCGGCAAAGGGCTCGCCCCACTGATTTATGCCTGCTAAGATGGCATCAGAGTGGCAACTGGCCATGCCTATTGCGACATTTTTAGATCGAGATTCTTCATCGACGTACATCATCCTGGAGAGGGTTGCAAGGGTTAAGTAGAAGGTAAGTACGTTGAGAGGGGTCCCCTTGTTTGTAGCAGTTTCTTCGCTTGCATGGTAAATCGTCCCCCTCCTAAACTTAAAGCTATACACATTCCATAGAGCTGCGCATGGAGCCAAGTCGTAATGCACAAAACAATAGAGCATATGAATTACATGAGCGGCTGTGACGTGTCCAAAAGTGTTGTAAGCTGTGGGGTTTTCGGGCGAAGTCCCTTCAGAGAAGTCAAAGAGTACTTGATCGCCCTTCTTTCTGACAGTTAATGTCACCTTCGCCAAGCTGGGATATGTGCCAATCACGTCTGTAAAGGCAACAGCTCTGAAGGTTCCGTCAAGCCACCTCTTTACCTTTTCACGTACTCCTTTCTCGGCCTCCATGATGATTTTCCGTAATAGGCCGATGACGAAATCAGCGCCCTTCTCTTTTGCGAGCTCGAGGACTCGAAGGCGAAGACGCTCACATGCAGCTATCCTAGCCCTAATATCTAGTGCGACAGCTCTAGGGGTCCTAGTTCTGTTGGCTATGGCTTCCAGCAAGTCCTCCCTTATTTGGTAGTTTTCAACTATCCTCACGGGCGAGAATATATAGCCCTCGTCGTAACGCGACTTGGCATTGGCTGGCATTCCAGGCTCGGTTGCACCGACTTCGGCCTCGTGGACAGCGGAAGAAACCCAAGCGATTAACTTATTGTCGTAGAAGACGGGCGCCATGCAGTAATTGTCCATTGGGTGAATGCCTCCAAACAAGGGGTCGTTGTGGAACCAAACGTCTCCTTCCTTTACGAGATGTCCATACCGCCTTAATATGAACTTTATCGCTGGAGTTATGGTGACCACATGGAGGAAAGTGCCGCAGAGCGCTGTCACTAAGTCCCCGCTAAATGTATAGATGCCGACTGCCAAGTCCCCACTCCTTAGCATGGTAGTTACGCCCGAGCGCACAAAAGTCTCTTTGGCCTCTTCGCAAAACATGTTCAGTCGTTCAAGGTATATCGAATACTCTTCTAGCGAGATCTTCTCAGCAGCTCGGAGCTCCTCCTCTGTGGGCTTCTCTGGCTTCAGTAACTCTAAAGCCTCGTCGGGCGTCATCGCCCATTTCTTAATGGCCAAGCTCATTCCCATCCCCCTTTAGACATCCTCAATTAATATGTTCAAGTACTCATCCACCTTTAACATCTTCCCTGGTGGGAGGACTAATGTGCTGTACTCACCTTCTATGATAGAAGGTCCTTCGATCTCATTCCCGGCTTCTAATAGGTCCCACTGATAACAGGGCACCTTGCGAAAGCCTCCCTCTTCTTTAAAGTACGCAAACCTCTCGCCCTTAAACGCACTTGGAGGAGGATTCTTGCCCCTCTTGGGGTGAGCTGGTAGCTTGAGCTTTGGCAAAGGCACTACCGCCTTTAACAGAAACCCTTCGATTACGACTCCTCCGTGGGGATCTATTGATAATGGGCCGTGTTGCGCTGCGTATTGTTGAACGAATGCCTCGTATATGGCCTTCACATCGTCCTGCGTCTTAACGAACATTCTTGGCGAGAGCGCTCTCACGACGTGTATTTGTTGCGTAAATCTCATGTCCAGCTCTAAGCTAAATGTCGGTGGGTACGTTTCTATATCTATACCCTCGGCTTTCAACTCCTTCAATGAATTCTCTTGAAGCTCCATCACGGTCTCGTTGAACTTCTCTGTTTCTAACACGAATCTATGCTCGATCCCAGGCTCTCTCACGTATAAGCGGAGACTCTTTTCGTAGAAGTGGACGAAGTCGAGCACTGAAGAGCCGAAGGCACAAAAGACAGGCGAGAAACCGAATACCACGATGCTCCTAGGCCTCACGTGCTTAGCGTAGCCGCACACATGAGTCGGCCCGGCACCGCCATAGGCGAAGAGCGCAAACTCCTTAGGGTCGTAACCCCTCAGAGCAGTCTCCCTTATTATCGCGCCGCCCATATTGCCATCAACTACTTCCTTAATCATGTAAGCCGCTTCTATTACGTCGACTCCCAAGGGCTTTGCTATTTTCTCCTCTATCGCTTTTCGCGCTTTTTCCACATTTAGCTTAGTTCTTCCTCCAAAGTAGTAGTCCGGGTTTAAGTATCCCAGCACTAAGTCAGCGTCCGTTACAGTGGGCTCTTCGCCTCCCCGATCATAACACGCTGGTCCAGGGAAGCTTCCAGCACTCTGCGGTCCTACTTCTAGCTTCTTATATATCGGGTGTATCCATGCTATTGAGCCGCCGCCAGCCCCTATGGACTTAGACTCTAAATAGCTAAGGCCAATTAGCCATCTATCAATGACGGGTTCCCATGCATAGACGGGCAATTTACCTCCTATCACCAACCCTATATCGAAGCTAGTTCCTCCCATGTCGGTAGCTATGACATTTTCTATGCCGTAGAGCTCTTTAGCTATGTACAGAGAGCCTATCAAGCCCGCTATAGGCCCAGAGTTGTACGTCCTTATGGCCGTGGTAGTGAACAAGTCGCCAATGCCGCCTGTGTTATGGACTATTCTAAGCGGCCTCCTATAGCCACGTTTTCTGAGCTCGTTGTACAAGCTCGTTAACTCCTCTCTCATTGAGCGATGGAGGTAAGCATTTAGTATGGCTGCCATGGTCCTCGGATATTCGCCTATCTTCGGCAAAACTTCGTGAGAGAGCACTACGGAGACGTTTCCGGCATAGAACTCTGGGTACTCCTCGTACACTATCTCCCTAATGCGTAGCTCGTGGACCGGATTAACGAAGGACCACAGAAGTGAGACGACTATTCCCCTTACACCTTGGTTTACTAGATAACGCACCTTCTTTCGCACATCCTCTTCATCTAGAGGTATTACGACGTTTCCGAGGCAATCGATCCTCTCCCTAACCCCGACTATTAGCTTCCTCGGGATCAAGGGCTCTGGCTTAGAAACCAGTGGCAAAGCGGCTTTCTCTCTCACCTTTAACCCATCTTGCCATTGAGACCCCTTTCCGACCAAGATCAAGTCTTCGAAGCCCTCAGTCGTTATCAGCCCTAACCTCGGACCCTTCCTCTCTATCAACCTATTCATCGCAATCGTGGTCGAATATCGGATAATATCTGTCTTGCTGAGCAACTCCCTTACCGAGACGCCCAATTTCCTTGCCGCATCCTCTAAGGCCCTCATGAAGCCAATGGACAAGTTGTATGGCGTGGTGTAAGCTTTGGAGAAAACGGTCTTGCCCTCGAACCTCACGAAGCAGTCAGTGAAGGTCCCTCCAATGTCAATGTCTATGGTGTTTACCCACTTTTCAGATTTTTCAGGTTCCATACTCATCCCATCACTTCGACTTCTTATTCAAAAATCTCTCCTTAAGCGCGTCTAGGTCAAGCTCTATGTCATGGGTTATAGGGTGGCCTAGAGGAAGTACTTCTGTTTCTATGAGCGCTCCACAGTTAGGACAGTAGAATTCGACTATGTGACAAAGCTTCGAACTATATGTTAGAGCGTACTCCTCTGCTCCCTCTATTACTGGCTTCCATAGCTCGCTTGGATCCCTGTCGTAGACTAGACACCCCTTCTTGTAATTTTCCCTCGCTGATATTAACTCGTAGCCACATTTAGCACAACACCACATCTCCTTTTCCAAATCCACCTCGAGGTACTCTGTAATTCTGACCTTAAAACCCAACCTCATCACCTTACAGCCTTTCCATTACGCCGTTTCCATACTCATCTACCTTAAACGTCCACCCTCTTGGTATGACGTAAGTAGTGTCGACGCCTTCGAGTATAGCTGGGCCTTCGACTACAGAACCTGGCCTAAGCTTTTCGAATTCATAAATATTGGTCAGAGCTCTTCCGTCGAGCCACAGGACATTCCTCGTGCCCTTTAGGGCCTTCTCTGATTCAGAGGGAGGGCCTACTTCGTATCGCGGGGGCGTGAAGTGAGGCAGAGGAACTCTAGCTTTAAGTCTAAAAACCTCTATAATGGCGTTTATTGCCTTTCTTTGAGCCCTCTCTTCATACGCCTTCCGAAGGTCTTCTGCTTCACCCCTCCCCCTTAAAATGACGTGCGGGGACTGTATCGTCGTCTTACCTTCCTCTCTTATCTCTAACTCCAGCTCTAATAGGACGTCCTCTCTTTTGAAGCCTTCGCCCTCTAAATCTCTGTAAGCCACCTCCACCATCCCCTCTACAACTTTATTGAAGTCCTCTATCGGCAAAGCGAGCTTTGACTCCGTTACCAAAGGCAAGACTTTAAACTCCTCGTAGTAGTGCAAGACGTCCATCAACGAAGAGCCGAAGGCTCCGAAAACCGAGCTAAACGGAAACACGTAAGCCTTTGAGATGCCCAACCTCTTGAGTATTTCAAGGCAATGCGCTGGGCCTGTGCCTCCGTATACAAACGCTACGAAGTCGCTGAGGGGCCTCCCCGTCGCCTCTATCTTGCTCTTCATAAATGAGGCTCCCTGCTCAGCGAATTTATCAAGTATTTTCTTCACGGCATCTTCGATGCTGCAGCCTAGAGAGCTCGAAACCCTCTCAATGGCTTCTTCAGCTCTCTTAGCGTTAAGCTTTATCCTTCCACCTAAGAAGTAGTCTGGGTTTACTCTCCCCGCCACTACGTCAGCGTCGAGCACCGTAGGGTCTAAGCCGCCAGCGTCGTAGCAAGCGGGGCCGGGTAGCGTGCCAGCGCTCTCGGGGCCTATCTTTACATCATCACCATCAACTTTGACTATCGATGAACCCGCGAGCCCTATGGACTCCACCTCGACAATGGGCATCTTAACGGGCAAGCCAAAGAGCTTCCTCTCACGGCCATAGAGAGAACCGTCGACTATCAGCCCCACGTCGAAGCTAGTACCACCTATCTCAATCGTAACTACATCCTTAAGCCCATATAACTTCGACCAATAAAGTGATCCATACATTCCGGCTACGGGACTCGACCCCACAGTGTCGATGGGCCTCGTCTTACCGATGCTCACTACGCCTCCGTTGACGTGGACGGTCATGAGCGGTTTCCTATAGCCGAGATTCTTCAACTCATCTTCAACCCTGTAGAGGAACCCCGCCATTAGTCTATGGATATACGCGTTTAAGATGGTTAAGTTAGTCCTCGTCACTTCGTCCGGTCGCCTGCAGAACTCGCTCGCTAGTATAACTGGAACGTAGCCCAAATAGTGGGGCGGGAAGTACTTGTTCAGTACTTCTTTCACCCTCCTTTCATTAAATGAGTTTAAGTGGGCATTTCGAAAGCTTACTACGAGTATGTTCGCCCCACGTTCTAGGAGCGCCTTTACTGCGTTCACGACCTCTTCTTCGTTTACAGCTTTAACGACCTCTCCCTTGTCGTTTACCTCCTCATCAAGCCCAAGCACCATTTCCCTGCTTATGAAGTTAAAGGCTGGGTGGGATTCGCCCTCTTCTGCATAAAGGTTCCTCTCATAACCTTTAGTCACGAGAACCCCGACAGCATCTCCAGTCCTCGTGATGAACGTATTAGTCCCGTGAGTCGTAACGTAACGTATGATGTGCACATGCCTGAGAAGCTCTTTAACGCTGCTAAAACCGCAAGCCTTAGCCGCTTCTTTAAGAGCATCGAAGAAGCAAATGGCAAGGTCGTGAGGAGTCGTTGGGACTTTAACTTTTAAATATCTATCCTTAAGGGTGATGAAGCAGTCAGTAAACGTACTTCCCGAATCAATGTCGATGGTCATCACATTTATCGTCTCCTGTAGTCTCGTCGGTTGATTGATTCCATACGATAAGGGAAGGCGAAAGATTAATAAGGATTTCGCCTAAGGGATCATCGATCTCCATGACGATTTCAACATTAGCATCATTTCGAAGTCCATTGTATTTAAGAAGCGCTTTTTCACGTCGATTTTTCGATGGCTTTAACCTTCTTAGTACTTTCTCCTCGCGACAGTGGATGGAGTTTTGCGAGGAAGCCAGCCCTCTATTGCCTGCAAGCCATAAAATTGACTGGATCATCCTCATCTTTGTAGGTTCGCGAAGTATTAACGATGTGGGGCTTTATGACCTTAGGATGTAGGTGAGAGAGGTCGCGAAGCGCGATATCGTCAAAGTCGCACTAGATTCATCCAACACGTCCTACTCTTACGACTTACCCTCATCATTAGCATGCATCTTAAAGCGTCGTAATAGTCTAAGCGACCTCTTCACCACGAACTTAAAAGCCTCTCTGCTCCTACGAACTCTCGGTCTTTTACCTCATCCTTACTGCTTTACCGCATAATACTTACTTCGTACCTTCTCAAAAATTTCTGCTAAACCATTTGGCAGGAAATAGATGATAGCTATCAGGGCTACACCTAAAATCACCATAAAATACTCGCGCATGGTAGCAAGGAGGTACTCCTCCAGCAATGAGAGAAGCAGGGCTCCAAAGATTGGCCCATAGCCTGTCCCAGCTCCGCCTAGCATCGTCATTATAGCAGGCATGAAGGAGTGTCGCTCCTTGCCATAACGCTTGACGAGCATGCAATCGTCGGCAGCGAGTGCCTGGTCGTAGAGCCTGCGCCGCGAGCTACAGACAGGGGATCGTGAAGATGAAGGTCGTGAAGAGAGCGAGACACATTGTCGTGGCTTCGTAGTTGCTGAAGCAGACGTTGCGCCACCGACGACGGTAGAACGTCGGCTTTCTCGCTTATGAGGCGCCTCACCCTCTAAAGTTTTTTAGCCCCGTCTTGGTCAGTAATATAACGGTGATCAACTCTGGCTATAACCGTAGTTAAGAGGGATGGCTCTAGAGAGGAGTTCGTCCCCGAGAAGATCGTAGTTAGTTGCCTAAAGTCAGGAGCGACAGTCGAGGCCGCGAGGAAAATAGCCAAGATAGTCGAGGCGAAGCTGTTGGAGAAGGGGGCCTCAGAGGTCTCGG
>CAZLVJ010000006.1:13391-33785 GCA_964562935.1 uncultured Nitrososphaerota archaeon | reverse complement strand
CTGCGAGGCTCGGGCCCTCGTGACCCAGGTTCAAATCCTGGCGGCCCCACCAAACACGTGATCCGAGTCCAACGTTATTTAGCTTCAAACTAGGAGCTCGGCAGCCAAGCTGTGTCATTGTTATTTAATCGGTGTACTTGTGTTGCACCTCATGTTACGCCCCCTCGGACCTCGTCAAGGTCGCTTAAAGTGTTGTGGCGCAACTCTCTTATCCTTCAAGGCCGAAAAACTATATGTGGTCAGGGCTTACATACACATCAGGGTTGAGCCAGGCAAAGTACCCGAAGTCGTGAAGCAATTAAAAGCGTTGCCAGAGGTGAGGGAAGTACACTCAGTCACGGGTCCCTACGATGTGATAGCTAAAATCGAGGTCGCGGACACCAAGGCATTGACGGACTTCCTCATAACTAGGATACACAAAATAAGCGGGATAAGGGACACGATGACCTCGATAATTCTCGATTAATGTCTTCGCTATCTTTTTTATTCGACGAGTTAAGGATAAATTCAGCCTTAGAGCGTTATAGGGCTCGGCGAAGCGAATGGGGGACCTAGAAGCCGACGTCGTCATAGTCGGTTGCGGGCCAGCGGGAATATTCACCGCCCTCGAGCTGACCCAGAGGAGCAACTTGAAGATAATAATGGTTGACAAGGGGCCCGACATAGAGAAGCGCATATGCCTCACTCGAATGGGTCGTGACTGTGCGGGTTGTAGTCCGTGCGCTATGCTGTGTGGCTGGGGCGGGGCGGGGGCTTTTAGCGACGGCAAGCTGACATTATCGGCCGACGTGGGTGGCTGGCTGGAGAACTACGTGGGGAGAGAGAAACTCCTTCGACTAATCGACTACGTCGATGAAATGTACTTGACATTCGGCGCCCCCACCACGGTCTTCGGCACCGACGCCGACGTCATAGAGGAGTTGCAGAGGCGCGCTCAGTTGGCGGGCTTGAAGCTCATTCCCGTAAGGATCAGGCACCTCGGCACTGAGAAGTGCGCCGACGTAATAAAGGCCATGAGAGATTACCTCTCTCAGCGGGTAAGGATAATTACCGAGAGGCAAGTGACGAGGGTCTTAGTTGACGGCTCAGCGGCGGCAGGAGTCGAGCTGGCCGACGGAACCAAGATTCGCGCCAAGTACGTCGTCCTCGCGCCTGGGAGAAGCGGAGCCGAGTGGCTCAAGAAGGTTACGAGAGAGCTCGACCTCAAAGCGTACAACAACCCAGTCGACATAGGCGTTAGGGTCGAGGTTCCAGCTCCGGTCATGGAGCCGCTGACGAAATACTTGTACGAGCCTAAGCTGATTTACTACTCGAAGTGCTTCGACGACCAAGTCAGGACCTTCTGTTTCAACCCCTACGGCGAAGTGATCACAGAGTTCTACGAAGACGTCGTGACGGTTAACGGCCACAGCTTCTTAAACAAGAAGACCAAGAACACCAACTTCGCAATCCTCGTCAGCACGTCCTTTACGGAGCCGTTCAAGGAGCCCATAGCCTACGGGAAGTACATAGCCCGCTTAGCCAACTTGTTGAGCGGAGGCATAATAGTCCAGAGGCTTGGCGATCTCGAGGAAGGCAGGAGGTCGACGCCCGAGAGGATTAAGAGGAACGTAGTTGAGCCCACACTCAAATCCGCCACTCCAGGGGACTTGAGCTTCGTCCTTCCCTATAGGTACTTGGCCAACATATTGGAAATGCTCCAAGCTATGGACAAGCTCACTCCCGGTGTCTATTCGAGGTACACGCTACTATACGGTGTCGAGGTCAAGTTCTACTCCTCGAGACTGGAGCTAACAAAAGAGCTCGAGACCAAGGTCTCAAACCTCTACGCCATTGGCGATGGCGCGGGCATAACAAGGGGCCTAGTCCAAGCCTCCGCATCGGGCGTAATCGTCGCTAGGAGCATACTTCAGAGAGAGGGCTATTCGCTGGAGTTTACGAACGAGAACCTTCCCAGAAATGTCCCATCCAAACTGTAGACGTAGCCCTTTTGTGGATTAACGAGCTTCCTGAAGATCGGACTTAACCTTTGAAACGAGCCCTTGCGCAAGGGACTGTGCCCCAGATAACCGTTGTACGCGGGATGGACTATCAACCTCTTAATGTTGAAGTCGACTCCGAGGAGCTTCTTCGCCCTCTCCCTCGTCTTCTTCCCGAGGTAGTAGACAACCCACGCCCTCCTTTCTCCATAAGGTATTGGTACGGAGGGATGAAGGTGCCCCATCATGAGGACGTTGCCTGCAAGCAACTCTGGCTTGGGCCACGCGTTGCCGTGAATAAAGGAGACGCCGTTAATTGAAACGCCGGAAGCCTCGTGGACTTCGACGCCTTCGAGTTTTAAGCGCCTTAGCGAACCGTCATGATTGCCCATCACTATGACTATCCTTCTGACGGTCTCTGACAGGCTTTTAATGACCTTCTCGACCTCTGACCTTATTTTCCTCCTAAGGCCCCTTATCTCGTGCTTCACGTCACCGAGCATGACCAAGACGTCAGGCTTGGCGACCTCCAACAGTCCAAGCAAGCTCTTTGCCACTTCCTCGCTCTGCGATGGGACTTTAAATCCGAGTCTTTGGAGCTCGTACTCTAGGCCTATGTGGAGGTCTGAGACGGTCAATATCTTCTCGCCCTCAGCGATTATCATAGATGCTGGGGCGTTGAGCAGGAACCTTACCTTAACCATGAGACTCCTACCTCTCGGCCGAGGTCATATTTATTTGATTGCAACCCACCATTAGAGTTTGTGCAGTCAATAATGCAAGTACTCCAAGAGCTGGGCATCTCGCTCGACGACGTGTCGCTAAAGCGCTTAAAGAAGGCCATCGAGGTAGTTAATAGGGGGAGGGTGAAGAAGTACATATTCGTGCCTAGCGGACGAGTGACGTGGATAGTTGTTGGCAGGAGAAAAGA
Source organism: uncultured Nitrososphaerota archaeon (assembly GCA_964562935.1). Classification (GTDB taxonomy): domain Archaea; phylum Thermoproteota; class Methanomethylicia; order Nezhaarchaeales; family WYZ-LMO8; genus WYZ-LMO8. The sequence goes on along the minus strand of CAZLVJ010000006.1, from coordinate 30,875 downwards.
TTACTGGGTCATACCAAGGCTCTACTGCTCTTGCGACGATTTTTACATAAACGTGATCTCGAGGAGGAGTGCACCGCTCTGCTATCACCTCTTAGCCCAAGCAATAGCCGAGAGGACTGGTAGGTACGACGTCTTTAGCGTAAGCGACGAAGAGGGAGAGAAGCTGGAAGAGGAGTGGCGTAAAGTGTAATGACGTCTCAACGACTAAGTTAATATCATCTTCAAAAGGGCCATTCTGACCAAGAGACCGTAGAAGACTTGCTTAAAGTACTTGGCATAAGGCGTTTCGTCTATCTCTCGGTCGAGCTCATCGACTCGTGGCAGGGGGTGCAGGATTATTAAGTCGTCTCTTGCGTGTCGAAGATGTTCTATAGTCAGCTTGTAGGACCCCTTGACCTTTTCATACTCCATGGGGTCTACGAATCGTTCTCGTTGTATCCTGGTCACGTACACGACGTCTGCCTCTTTCATGAGTTCTTGAGATAGCGAAGTTGCTTCTATGAAAGAAGCACCCTTTTCTCTGAGCTCTTCCCTTACCTCTTCTCTCAACCTCAGGAGCTCGGGTGAGACGAGTATGAAGTTCACGTTGAAGTTGAGTAACCCTTGTATCAGGGATCGCACGGCTCGGCTGTACTTGAGGTCACCGAGAAAGAGCACAGTCAAGCCGTCTATCCTCCCCTTCTCCCTCCATATGGTGTAGAGGTCCGTGAGGGCCTGCGTCGGGTGTGAGAGGGCCCCCGAGCCCGCGTTTATCACTGGGATCTGGACTGCGTCGGCTATCGCCTTAGCGGCGCCCTCGAATGGATGTCTCACGACCATCACGTCAGCGTAGTTTTCGATCACTTTGACTGTATCTATCAAGCTCTCTCCCTTAGCCATAGAAGTTATGGAGGGCTCTTCAAAACCTATGACGTCGCCGCCCAACCTCTTCATAGCAGTTTCGAAACTTAACCTCGTTCTCGTGCTGGGCTCGAAGAATAACAAGGCCATGACTTTCCCTTTCAACACGTCGCTCTTTGACCTAGCGCACGTCTCCAGAGACGTGGCCTCTCTGAACATCGCCAGCATCTCCTCTTTCGTGACGTCCTTGATCGATATCAGATCTCTTCCACGCAAGGACATCACTAAACTAACCCCTCAACTCCCTCAGAAATTATTTAGAGTGCTATAGCTTAAGTATTTAAGGTGTGGCCTTGAGATGATGGTCGATCGAGAACTGCGGGTTCAAAAAATAAGGGATGGAGTGGTCATAGACCATTTGAGAGCTGGCACGGCTCTCAAGATCCTGGAAATGTTGGGGATAACGGGTAAGGAAGGCTTCATAATAACCATCGCTATGAACGTGCCCAGCCAGAAACTCGGTACCAAAGACATCATAAAGATAGAGGGTAGGTATCTGAGCCCGTCGGAAGTGAGCAAAATAGCACTCATAGCTCCTCGAGCGACCTTGAACATCATAAAGGATTACCAAGTGGTGAGGAAGGAAAGGCTAGCCCTTCCAGACGAAATCGTGGGGATAATAAGGTGTAGTAACCCGACCTGTATCACGAATCACGAACCGCAGATTCAGAGCAAGTTCAGAGTCATAAGCCGAGAGCCCCTAAAAATTAAATGCGAGTACTGTGAAAGTGTAATGGGTCAAGAAGAGATAGCTAGGAGGCTCAGTTAGGGCCTTGCAAGAGGTGAGGACGAGTGAAGGTGGTCGCTGTAGGAAGCCAAGACTTCGTTGCAGGGCTGAAACTAGCCGGAGTGGACGAAGGCTTCGCGGTACATGACCAGCAAGACGCTGAGGCAAAGCTGTCGTCTTTGATAAGGAGGTACGACATTACCTTAATTCTAGTAGAAGAGCGATACGCCCTTGAGATACCGAACTTTTACGATAAGTACTTAAAATTGAAGCAACCAGTCGTAGCAGTTATACCCACCGGGAGAGCCAAAGAGGGTGTGCATGACTACATGAGCGAGCTCATTAGGAGGACTGTAGGAGTGGAGGTCGTAATAAGGTAGTAGCGGTGGTGGGCATGCCGAGCATAGGGAAGATCGTTAGAGTGGCGGGGCCAGTCGTTGTCGCTAAGGGGATGAGGGGTAGCCAGATGTACGAGCTCGTAAGGGTTGGGGAGCTCAATCTGATAGGCGAAGTCATCAGGTTGCAGGAGGACTTGGCCACAGTACAAGTCTACGAGGAGACGAGCGGGCTGAGGCCAGGAGAAAAAGTCGTGGGTACTGGGCAACTCTTGTCGGTTGAGCTTGGCCCAGGACTTCTAACGCAAATCTACGACGGAATCCAAAGACCTCTTGAGATAATAAAGGAAAGCACGGGAGACTTCATAGCGAGAGGGGTATCAGCTCCAGCTCTGCCGAGGGACAAGAAGTGGTTCTTCACGCCAAAGGCTAAAGCTGGAAGTAAGGTCGTGGGCGGGGACATACTGGGAGAGGTGCCTGAGACGCCCCTCGTGACGCACAAGGTGATGGTTCCACCAGACGTCGAAGGCATTTTAGAAGAAGTAGCCCCTGAAGGCGAGTACATGGTCGAAGACGTCATAGCTAAGGTCAGGACGCCCGACGGCTCAGTACGAGAGCTCACGATGATGCAGAGGTGGCCTGTTCGCAAGCCAAGGCCCTACAAGACGAAGCTCGATCCCGTACAGCCGCTGTTGACAGGCCAGAGGATCATAGATGCCTTCTTCCCCATAGCCAAGGGAGGGACGGCGGCGATACCCGGGGGCTTCGGGACAGGGAAGACCGTGACGCAACACCAGCTAGCCCAATGGGCGGACGCCAAGGTGATAGTCTACATAGGTTGCGGCGAGAGGGGCAACGAGATGACCGAGATGCTCGAGCGCTTCCCAGAGCTCAGGGACCCCAAGACTGGGAGGCCCCTCATGGAGAGGACCGTGATGATAGCGAACACCAGCAACATGCCCGTGGCGGCCCGAGAGGCGAGTGTGTATACAGGCGTCACGCTGGCAGAATACTACAGGGACATGGGCTACGACGTCGCCTTGATGGCCGACTCCACTTCGAGGTGGGCGGAGGCCCTTAGAGAGATATCGGGGAGGCTCGAGGAGATGCCAGGGGAGGAAGGCTACCCGCCATATCTAGGAGCTAGGCTAGCAGAGTTCTACGAGAGAGCAGGTAGAGTCATCACCCTCGGCTCTGAAGACAGGATCGGCTCAGTCTCGATAATCGGCGCCGTGTCGCCACCAGGTGGGGACTTCTCAGAGCCCGTTGTGCAGGCAACTCTCAGGATAGTCAAGGTCTTCTGGGCCTTGGACACGGCCCTCGCTTACAGGAGGCACTTCCCCGCCATAAACTGGCTGACGAGCTACTCGCTTTACCTAGAGACGTTAGAGGACTGGTACAGAGAGAACGTCGCGCTAGACTGGCCGGAGTTGCGCAAAGAAGCGATGGCGATCTTGCAGAGAGAGGCCGAGCTATTAGAGATAGTGAGGCTCGTCGGTCCGGACGCGTTGCCAGAAGCCGACAGGGCCACTCTCGAAGTCGCGAGAGTGATAAGAGAGGACTTCTTGATGCAACATGCGTATCACCCGGTAGACACTTACTGCCCAATGGAGAAGACGTACTTAATGCTCAAGACGATACTCCACTTCGATAGAAAGGTGAAGGAAGCCGTTTCGAGCGGCGTTACGCTAAGCGAGATATTGAGATTGCCCATTAAAGAGGACTTGGCTAGGATGAAGATAATACCCTACGATAAATTCAAAGAGTCTGCAGAAGAAATAATGAAGAAAATAGATGAACAAATAAGCTCTTTGATAAAGAGCCGAAAAGCCGTAGCAGTCTAAGAGGTGATCCCACATGTCAATCCCCTTGTCGGCACTTAAGGCTAGGAAGTACAGGACCGTGGGCGAAATAGCGGGACCTCTACTGGTAGTGAAGAACGTCAACGACGCGGCCTATAACGAGCTCGTCAAGGTCGAGACGGGGACGGGAGAAGTCAGAACAGGGGTCGTCTTGGAAAGCGCTGAGGGCTACGCGGTCGTCCAAGTGTTTGAGGGCACGAGCGGTCTTGACGTCGATAAGACAGCGGTCACGTTTCTGGGAGAGACGCTGAAGGTACCGGTCTCGATGGAGATGCTCGGGAGGATATTCGACGGCAAGGGCCAGCCAATAGACGGCGGTCCACCGATATTGCCTGAAGAGGAGCGTGACGTCTATGGCTCGCCGATAAACCCCTCCGCTCGCGAGTACCCCAAGGAGTTCATCCAAACCGGGATCAGCGTTATAGACGGCATGAACACGCTCAGTAGAGGTCAGAAGCTCCCCATATTCACGGAGGCGGGCCTTCCTCACAACATACTGGCCGCACAGATAGCACGCCAAGCCACCATTCCGGGCAAGGAAGAGGAGTTCGCAATAGTCTTCGCTGCCATTGGGATAACAGCTGAAGAAGCCATGTTCTTCAGGAACGAGTTCACTAGGACTGGGGCTATCGAGAGGCTCGTGACATTCTTAAACTTAGCCGAGAACCCAGCCATAGAACGAGTGATAACCCCTCACGTGGCGTTGACGACTGCGGAGTACTTAGCTTATGAGTACGACATGCACGTGCTAGTGATAATGACGGACATGTTAAACTACGGCGAGGCGCTTCGCGAGATAAGCGCAGCGAGGGCGGAGGTGCCTGGTAGAAGGGGTTACCCCGGCTACCTCTACACAGCGCTTGCTCAGATCTACGAGAGGTGCGGGAGGATTCGTGGAAGGAAGGGTTCTATAACGCTGATCCCCGTAGTCACGATGCCTGGAGGCGACATTACGCATCCGGTCGTCGACCTAACGGGATACATAACGGAGGGGCAACTAATACTGAGCCGAGAGCTGCATCGTAAAGGCATATACCCGCCAATGAACCCCCTCCCATCGCTCAGCAGGTTGATGAAGGAGGCCACGAGGTACACTAGGAAAGACCACCAGCAGCTGAGCGATCAGCTCTACTACTGCTACAGCGAGGCCGTAGACTTGAGAAGCCTCGTAGCGGTGATAGGAGAAGAGGCCTTGACGGAGCGCGATAGGGCTTACCTTGCCTTCGGCGATGCCTTCGAGAGGCGCTTCATAAACCAAGACGTCTACGAGAACAGAGACCTCGACACGACGCTGGAGATAGCGTGGAACCTACTATGTGAATACATACCCGAATCCGAGTGGAAGCGCTTAGACCCTGGAGTTATAAAGGCTTATTGTCCAAAGTATCGAGAGAAGGGGACCTCCTAGAGTCCTTTCTTCTTTTCCCTCCTGCGAGGACCCCGCCCACTATATCTCTTAACTTGCGCTCTACGTCCTCCTCCTCTAGGACCGTACCTGTGACGATTATATCGGCCCCGGCCTCGGCTAAGGCCTCGGCCTGATCCCTTCTTCTTATCCCCCCGCCTACGATCAACTTCACGTCAACGTAGTCCCTTACGACTCTCACGGTGCTCGGCGGTACGGGCTCGGGGGTGCCAGAACCTCCCTCTATGTAGACGAACCTCATACCCAAATACTGCGCGGCGAGGGCGTAGAGGGCTATGACTTCGGCCTTATGTGGTGGTAGGGGCCTCGCCTGGCCTATTATGCTCACGGTCCCGCCCTCGCCCACTATTATGTAACCCATGGGTAAAGCCTCAAGACCATACTTCTTGACTATGGCTGCGCCTTGCACCTGCGCGCCTATTATGAAGTAGGGGTTCATAGAGTTTAAGAGCGACATGAACCATATAGCATCGGCGTAGCGACTTATCGTGTTGACGTTGCTGGGGAAAATAATAACGGGCAAACTGCAGTTCTCCTTGATTACCTTTATGGTCTCATCCATCGCACCTTCGTTAACGTTGAGACTACCGCCGACCATTATGGCGGAGCTTCCGGCCTCCTCTATTATTCTGGCAAGCCTAGCGGCCTCTGCAAGCCTCAGCTTTTCAGGGTCAAGTAACGACAAGTGAATCGACCCTTTAACCTCTACTTCGTCATTGAGATACTTCTCTATTCTCAACCTCTCCACCTTCAACACTTAGTTCGCCAGAATAATACCTATCGACAAATGCATTGTAGTAGTGAACCATTTCATAGTTCTTCATTTTCCCCATCCTCAGCATCAGCCCGCAATTAGAACACGAGATTACTACCTCTTCGTCCTCGGCGTTCACGGTCACGCTTATCATGTCGCAAGCAGGGCACCTAAATACCTTTGGCGGCTTACGCACGACTCTTCTGACGACTTTTCTCCTCCTCCTTCGACCGCCCATCATACCACGCCCACGTACGGACAGACGCTATTTCGTAAGAGCGAGTTATCGCTTTAATCTTTCGTAGGCCACGAAGAAGGCTGCGAGCGTCACAGTGATGGCCACAGTCGCAGCCGTCCACACAGCGAAGACGATAGGCGACCTCTTGGGATCTAAGAGAAGTAGCGACATCTCTATGAGTGGCCACCTCAGTAAAAAGCAAAACGTCACCGATACAGCTTCATGCCACACATTTTGTCCGTTAGACAAACGCTTGTGCAACCCTCTTGCGATCAACAATATCATGAGAGCAATAACCATTAAGTCGATGGTCGTAACGTCAAATGTTACTGGGTCATATCCTTTTGGGTTTATGAGGAAGATGCCCGCGAGCACGCCCACATTGAATGCGTTGGCTAATGAAGGCTCTTTATCGATCGTCGAAATGACGGCGGCCGTCCCCAAGTAGAGCGCTACTACTAAAATTATCGTTGCGATGAAGGAGCCGAAGAACAGGACTGGTGCCGTAGACCAGCTGTGGGACAATCGCTTATCTAAGTTGAATCCTTTAGCGATCATAGTGAACCCTATCATTAACAGCAAGGCGACTCCGGCATAATGCGCATAGCCCATGGTTGTGAGTATTGCCAGAATGGTCAGGAAGATCCCCGGCAAGCCCAAGAAGTAAAGAGAATATCGGGGGTTCTCAATTAGGTCCTTCCAATACTTGACGAAAAGGGAGTACGTGTCCTCCAATCCTCTCACCTGCTTCACTAAGACCCTATTTACTGAGACTATGGGGGCTCTGGCCTGCAAAATGGGTATGACGCGTTCGTCAGAAGCTCCATCGCTCACAAATATTATACCGTCAGCGTTGTACTTTTCAAGAATTTTATCAACCTCCCCGGCGATCTTCATGTCCGCTTTAACGCCGCCCTCTCTTACGCCAGCAACCGTGGCCAGCTCGCATTCGAAGCCCTCTTTTAGAAGCTCGTCGTGAAGCTTTATGGCCGCGAAGAGCGCGTTCGCATCGGCTTCGTCGGGGACTTTTAGTATGAAGTCCATGGCAGCCTTGAGATTGGCCTCCCTGCCAATGATCGGAGTCTCAATCCCCGTGACGTTGCTTATGTCTCCATCTCTATCGACATACAACACCAATAACTTCTTTCCAAAGGGGGGGACCCTCATGATGGACACTTTAAAGCTTTATCCTTTTTCCCATTTTAAGGTCTTCCAGCATTTTCTCATAAATCTTTTCGAGCTCTTTCTCTTTTTCGATCAATTTCTCGACTTCTTCTTCGATCCTCCTTGCTAAAGCTTCTTCCTCAGCCTCTCTCCTCCTCTTTAAGAGGTCTCTGAGCCTCTCCTTGAGTTCGTTCCTCCTCCTCTTTAACGTTGCAATTTTCTCTATGACCTCTTTGATGCCCCTCTTAACTTCCTCTCTTCTCTGCGCTAAGACCTCGAGCCTCCCTCTTAACTCCGCAATGACCTCTCTAAGTTTTTCTATCTCCTCGACGAGCTTCCTCACCTCCTCGGCCATCTGGGTACGCCTTTGCTCCTTCTCGCTTAACTTCCTCTCCTTCTCTTCTACCTTCTCGGCTATGAAGACCAAGAGCCTCGTTTCCTCGACGAGCTTCACGGCTCTCTTCTCTTCTTCGGGGCTTAGGGATGAGGTCTGATACGTCCACTCTAAATCCTCCAGCATCCTTTTTAACTCGCCAGGCTCTCTGCGCCCGAGCTTAGACCTTAAGTCGTTAATCTCTCTCCTTAGCTCCTTGATCTCCTCCCTCAGCTTTCTCAACTCCTCCCTCTTCTTCAGGACCTCCTCCTTCTTGATCATTACTTCGCTCTTTAACTTCTTAACCTCTTGCTTGAGACTTGCTATTTCCTTCCTCAACTCCTCACTTCGCTCCTTCTTCTCATCTAAGTATTTGTACAAAAAGCTGAGCTCCTCTCTGATCCTGCTCAGCTCACTCCTCAATGTCGCTTCTTCCTTGGCCCCCTCGACTCTATCACGTTCTCTAGGCCTTTCGTCCAAAGGCAACACCTTTACGACTTTAATACCAATATTCGTCGACCCTAAATGGGCCGACGTCGACGAACTCCTCCCCCCCTCCTGCAAATATTCTTTGCAACTCGGCGAACAGCTCGTCTATGCCCTCACCAGTTATCGAGGATACGGGGATTATGTTGGTCAGGCTTTCGAGCTCAGTCAGGACTTGCATTATGTTTCGACTGAAGTCGCTGAGCAAGGCGTTTTCCTCCCTGCTCATCAATTCACATATGTATTCTATGTTATCAAACCACTTCACGGTCACTTCACGATCCTTCTTAGTCAAGAGGTCCGACTTCGACAATATGCATACTTGGGGCTTTAAGAGGCTGAAGTGGACGGACGCTGAGAGTAAGAGGGAGGCAGCAAGACTGCTGGGCCTCTTGAGGAAGCTGGCATCAACTAAGTAAACGACCGCGGTCCTCTCGGAGCAAAGCGTCGATATTATGGCCCTGCCGGCTTCTCTGAAAGCGAAGAGCTCCATCTGGCCGGGCGTGTCCACCAATATGTACTCCGGATTATCCTTTTCGGCTTCTTCCTTCAACTTTTCAGCGAAACTGGCAATCAGGTCAGCGCATGCAATAAACGCACCATTGGGTCCTAGGGAAAACTCGGTCATGACCCTCTCGAAGCTTACGTAGTCCCTGACGTCGACGTCGGGCCCGTATGGTAGCCATCGAGCCCCTGGATCTAGGTTAACCGTCACGGCATCTTGCTCGTGCTCTCTGAGCCACCTTGAAAACACGTCAACCAACGTTGACTTTCCGGAACCAGCTGTGCCGACAAAATAGACGTAGAACATGGGCTTTCTTCCTCCCTCCCTCAGCCCTTCTTGCTCAGCCACCACTTAAGGTATTCCTTTCTTCGAGAACTGTCCTCTTCGGGCTCGCCAGCTCTCTTCTTGACGATAGAGCTATACTCTTCTCTAGTCATGGTCAAACCACAATTTCTACACACGTACCGTTGCGAGTGTCTATCGTAGAGGAAGTCCTCGCCGCATTCGGGGCACTTAGCCGTAGCTATCACCTCATCATAAGGGGACATCACATCAATTTAAGCTTTCCTAGAACATCATAAGCTTAATAGAGCTCTATGCACTTGTTTTCGCGTGCGCAAGCTCTTGCTGATTCTATCGGGAGAGCATCAAACTTTGCCAGTCGCGGAGGTGAAGGCTGTTTTAGAAGCCGAGGGGCGCGACTTTAAATTATGCGAAGTCGACCCGCCGATAGCGGTCATTGAAGTCGACGACATTGGGATTTGCACTTTGTTGAAGGAGAGGTTGGCCATGACCCTCGAGGGGATCGAGCTTCTTTTTAAGTGTGAAACTGACCCCGTTGAGATCGAAAGGTCTATGAGGGATGTAGACTTCTGTTTTCTTAAAGGTAAGACGATGGCCATAAGGATCTCCAAAAAGGCCTCATACATCAACATTAGCTCCTTAGAGCTTGAGAGGAAGCTAGGGGCTATGGTCCTCGAAAGAGCTAAGAACGCAAAAGTTAACCTAAGAAGCCCTGATGTAGTGCTCCGAGGGGTATTGACGAGTTCCTTTTACTTCGGCGTCAAGATGTTTGAGGTTGATAGGGGAGCCTATGACCTTAGGAGACCGCGCTACCGCCCTTTCTTTCATCCAGGGAGCCTCGAGCCGAGGATTTGTAGGCTCTTCGTAAACCTTGCCAGGTCAAAGAAGGGCTCGATTTTTTTGGACCCGTTTAACGGCACTGGAGGCTTCTCAATCGAGGCTAGCATGATAGGTTGTCAAGTAATAGGCCTCGATATCGATGACGAAATGTGTCATGGGGCGCTGAAGAACTTAAAGTCGTTGGGGTGCAGTGTGGTGGGGGTAATTAAGGGCGATGCGAGGAGACTGCCAATTATAGAAGAGTCCGTAGACAGCATAGCGACCGACCCCCCTTACGGCAGGTCGACATCACTGAGAAAAGCCATGTTAGAAGACTTGATAAACAGCCTCCTGGACCAAAGCAAAGGCCTACTCAAGAAAGGAGGTCATCTCTGTTTTGCTCACCCAGCTTGGCTCACTGATATAAAAATTCCGAGCTCTATGACCTTAGTAGAACAGCACGAGATGAGGGTCCATAAATCTTTAACGAGGAAGATAACGGTTTTAAGAAAAGTGTGAGAGAGGGGCAACACCTTGATAAAAGTGATATTTTTAGGGACTTCGGCAAGCATACCAACGAAGAACAGGTCTCTCCCCTCAATAATGATCATTAGGAATGGGGAGCAGCTCCTCTTCGATTGTGGCGAGGGCACCCAACGTCAAGTAGTGAAGGCAGGTTTAGGCCTGAGGAAGAGACTTAAGATCTTCATAACGCACATGCACGCAGATCACGTATTAGGTCTGGCCGGGATCTTGATGTCGTTGTCTTTGACTGGTAGGCAAGACCCCTTGGAGATATATGGTCCCTCAAAGCTTCAATCCTTTATTGAGGACATGAAGGAACTTTTTAACTTCAACCCCTCGTTCGATGTAATAGTCCATAGAGTCTCTGAGGGCACCGTGCATTGGGGTAAGGGCTTTAAGATAATGGCTTTTAAGGTGAAGCATGTAGCAGAGTCGTACGGATATGTCCTCATGGAGGATCCAAGGCCCGGAAGGTTCGATGCCAAAAGAGCCGAGGAACTCGGTATCCCCAAAGGCCCTCTTTGGAAGGCCCTTCAAGAGGGCAAGACGGTGGTAATAAACGGGCGTGAGATAAAGCCTGAGGACGTTTTAGGGCCTCCTCGCAGAGGCCTTAAGATAGTATATAGCGGAGATACTGCTCCAATACGCGAGGTGATAGAGGTCTCAAAGGATGCGGATCTGTTGATTCACGAGGCCACCTTCGACGACACCCTTCAGGACAGGGCTGCTAGTGAGCTCCACACAACGGCTGGTCAGGCTGCCAGCATAGCTCTTGAGGCCAACGTTAGAAAGCTCGTGTTGACTCACATAAGCCCTAGATATGAAGACGCATCCCTGTTGCTTTCTCAAGCTAAAAGGATCTTCGAAAACACGGTAATCGCCGAGGACTTTATGAGCATAGAGCTAGCGTGGGTTGATTAACGCAACATCCTAGCGACGACATTGAGGCTCTTCCTTGCGTCCTTGAAGTTCATAACCTCTATTGACAATCCGCCCACAAGCTTAAGTCTTTTTATTAGAGGTATTATCGAAGCCCAGTTAATGGTGCCCGAGCCCACCGCTAAGTGTTCATCCCTCTTGCCATCATTATCGTGTATATGTAAATGGAACAAGCGATCGCTGGCTCTTAAAAGGTAATTTCTAGCTTCGTGGATGTCAACGGTGTTCGAGTGTCCAACATCTAACGTCAACCCAATTCTCTCTAGGGCGTGCACTTCTTCGATCAACATTAGGGCCTCATCACAAGACTCTATCAACGCATGACCTCCTGAAGGCATGTTCTCAACGCCCACGTACACGTCCAAGTCATTTGCGAGCTTGTTTATCTCCCTCAAGACGTTTAAGAATATGTCCCACGTCGTCTTAGGCTTTATAAAGTCTAGGGGGGATTTAAAGCCAGAGTGCAGCACTATTAGCCTCGCATCGAGATAGTGCGCGTTCCGCATGGACGCCTCTATGAGCTTCAAAGCTGCCTTTCTTAGAGAGCGCTGGGGCGTCGAGACGTTTATACCATCATAAGGCGCGTGAATTACGTAATCTAGAGAGTAACTCCTCTTTAGTTCTAAGAGCTCTCGCCTCCTCTTATCATTGAGTCTATGGCCCCACTCATCCAATATCTCCACATTATTGAAGCCAAGCTCCACAGCCCTCAGCAAAAAGCCCCTTAGCGATCCAACGACACCGGCCAGAGAAGACAAATAGATCTTCATGTCCTTCACCGAGGGGCCTCTCTCTCAAAAAGGGGCCTGCCTCTTGAAGTTGGCGGCGCGAGCCAGTCTATCACGGCCTTCACGTCGGTTTCAAATATCTCGACCTTGATGGGTCCTAGGGGTGACTCGCCTTCTGGCAAGCAGAAAGCTATGTGGTTCATAAAGGCCGCCTGCTTGTGAAGGTAGAACACGACTCTATCCTCACTAGACCATCTCATGATCATGGACCTCGCGGCATCTAAAATTCTCTGCTCCCTCAGCTTTAAGTGCAGTTTCTGAAGGGCCTCGGGCCTGTCGGCCTCTGCTATGAGAACCTTCCTCCGCCCCCTCTCTTCCACCCTAATGTTGGAGGGGGTGAAGAAGTTGAGGACTGCCTTCTTCACCTTTTCCTCGTCTTCTGTCGGCCTTATCTCGGCCTCGACTACTATCTTCATATACACAACCCCTTCGCCAGCCTCAGTAGTACTTCCTTCGCCTTCTCTTTGAGACTCTCTAGTGTGCCGTCATTTACTATCATGTAGTCGGCTAAGGCTATTACGTTCCCCAAACCTAGTGAAAGCTCCTTCAAGTCGCGTTCCCTCATTTCCTCGAAGCTCTTTGGATCTCCCTCCCTCGCCCTCTTCCTCAACCTCTCGTATCTATCTACAGGAGAGCTGTGTATTGCTAGGACCGTTACTTCACCGATTGACCTAAACTCTTCGACCTCCTCTAGACTCCTCACGCCTTCAATGACTGCTACGTCCCAGTCCTCCCTCATCATCACCTTCAAGACCCTTTTGGCTACGGCTCTCGGACCTTCTCTTTCCCTGATCTCAAACATCATCCTTTTCACGTCTTCCCAAGACAAAGCCCTTCTCTCCCTTAGTACTTCTTCGCGGATCACGTCACCCATCGAGTAGACCTTTAAGCCTAAGTCTCTAGCCACTTCTGCGACGACGGTTTTGCCAGCTCCCGGCATGCCCGTTAAGCAGATCAGCTTACGCAAAGCACACTCACCCCTCCTTCACCTTTTCGAGCCCATGCTCTCTCGTCCTTATGTAGACATTGGACAAGCCCAGCTCTAGCGCTATTCGCGCCAATGCTAAGAGCTCTTGTCTGGTGGGTGCCTTCAGTCTCTTGAGGGAAGAGTCAAGAAGATCAGCCTCTGGCCTGAATTGCTGAATTACGAATCTTGTGGCTCTGCGAACCTTCTCGGCGACCTCTCTTACATAGTTTGCATCGCTCGTCATGCTTGGGACCACGAGAAACCTGGCTTCGACCTCTATGCCAGATTCTAGGAGCAAGTTAAGAGATCTGTCAATGCTTTTGACCACATCCTCTCCTCGACCCGGCAAGCCTGCGACCCCCTCGTAGATCTTAGGCTCTAATGGTGCCTTCACGTCAATGGCTACTCTATCGACGAGCTTCTCCTGGAGGAGCCTGTTCAACACGTGGGGCATCGAGCCATTGGTGTCTACGCCAACGATCAAACCGATTTCCTTCAGTCTCTGGCAAAGACACACAAGCCCCTCGGGCTGTAGAGTGCACTCGCCACCAGTTATTACAACGCCCTCGATTAACGGCTTGCTCCTCATGATCAACTTGACGACCTCTTCGACCTCTAAGGACTTGCCATAATTCGGATCAACGAGCTTCCCGTTTTGACAAAATGGACACCTGAAATTACACCCTGAGAAGAAGACTACACTACATACTCTTGAGGGCCAGTCAACTGTTGAGAGGTCGACGATGCCGCCGATTCTAACGCTGACCCTCTTTAAGCTGTCCAAGTAGGGCACCACAGCCTCTTAGAAGTCTTTGGGAAAAACATTTTTCTCCTTTGTGCAAAGTAGGTTTGGAGGGTAGATAATGCCGCTATTAGTCCCTGGACCCTCTTCTCCGTTGCTCGCGCAGCGGCTGGCAGGCGTTTGCAACTATGAAGTAGCAAAGGTCAGTTACAGGGTGTTCCCCGACGGAGAGTCGTACATAAGGGTGGAAGAAGACCTCAGGGGGGAGGAGGCCATCGTCGTTCAGTCTTGCCCTCCCCCTCAAGATAAGAGGTTAATGGAGCTCTTACAGCTAATCGACGCGTCTCTGAGGGCTGGGGCCTCGAAAGTTATCGCTGTAGTTCCATACCTCGCCTACTCGAGACAAGACAAGGTCTTTCTACCTCATGAAGCTCTGAGCTCTAAGATTATCGCGAAGGCAATAGAGGCCGTAGGCGCCAGCTCCCTCGTAACGGTTAACGTCCACAGCGAGCTTGTATTAGGCTACTTTGAGAAGATAAGGGCCTTGAGCGTCGACGCCTTCCCTGAAATAGCTGACTACTTGGCATCACTCGGCTTGAAGGACCCCCTAGTGCTATCGCCAGACAAGAAGCGATATCCAGACGCACGGAAGGTCGCTGAGCTAGTCGACGGTGAGGCGGCTTTTCTCGAGAAGAAGAGGGACCTCGAGACGGGCGAAGTGACGACCGAGGAGAAGGCTTTGGTTATCGAGGGCAGGGACGTAGTAATAGTTGATGACATAATAAGCACCGGGGGGACGATAGTCAACGCTGCGAAGATAATCTCCAAGGGCAATCCAAGAAGGATAATAGCGGCGTGCATTCACGGCCTTTACGCCGCCAACGCCCTCGAAAAGCTTATGGCCGCCGGAGTCGAGGAGGTAATAAGCACGGACAGCATAGAGAGCAAGACGTCGAAGGTCACTGTAGCGAAGACGATAGCCAGTGCCATAAAACGCTTGTTGGAGGGTTGAGCTTGTCCTCAAGTTTAATCCGATGCTTCATAGCCATAGATGTGGATAACCCCGAGATAGTGAATAAAATAGTTAATATACAGAAGGAGCTCGAGACAGGGGGCTCGAAGATAAAGCCCGTAGAGCCAGAGAACCTTCACCTGACGTTGTTTTTCCTAGGAGAACAGCCGACCAAGATAGTTGAGAAAGTTCAAGAGGCCATGTCAACTATACGGTTCAAGCCCTTCGTTATGAAACTTCAAGGTCTTGGAGCCTTTCCGTCGCAGGAGAGGCCGCGTGTGATATGGGTCGGCGTGACAGAGGGGTTCGAAGAGGTTCAGACGATATACAAGTCCTTAAGGCCAAAGCTCCAAGCAATACCCCTACGGCTCGAATCTGAAGAGGAATTCGTCCCGCACATAACGATAGCAAGGGTGAAGTTTTCTGGCTACGCATTAAGGAAGGTGATCGCGAGCCTGAAAGACATCGAGTTGGGGCTTCAAGAGGTCAAAGCGGTAAGGCTCAAGAAGAGCACTTTAACCCCGAGAGGCCCGATATACGAGACCCTCTATGAAGTGAGAGGGTGACTTAAAGGCCCATGCACGATGACCAGCTCAAAAAGCTCCTCTCTCAAGTGTTGGAGGAGCTCTCACCAAAAGACCACGAGCGCAAAAAGGTGGGCCAAATAGTCCACTACTTCATAAAGAGAATATCCGACATTTGCAAGGAGTTAAATGTGGACGCGAGGGCCGAGGTCCAAGGCTCCATAGCTAAAGATACTTGGATCAGCGGCGATAGAGACATAGACATCTTCATAATCTTCCCGAAGACGGCTTCGGTCGACGAAGTTAAGACCTTGGGGTTCGAAATAGCGAAGAGAGCGGCTGGAGGCAACTACATAGAGTGCTACGCCGAGCACCCCTATGTGAGGACCTTTGTAGATGACTACGCCGTCGACATAGTCCCATGTAGCGAGTTTGACCCGAAAAGTGGAAGACCTTTAACATCAGTCGACAGAACTCCCTTGCACACTCGCCTCATAAATGAGAAGTTTGACGATCGGTTGAGGGCCGAGGTCCGGCTACTCAAGGGCTTCTTGAAGGGAATAGGCGCTTACGGCGCTGAAATAAAGGTGTCTGGTTTCTCGGGCTATCTCTGCGAGCTCTTAGTACTACATTACGGCTCCTTCCTCGAGGTCTTGAATAACGTCAGATATTGGAGGCCCTTCTTGACAGTCATAGACGTGGCCAAGCACTATGAAGACCCCAAGCAAGCACTCAAGCTCTTCAATAGCCCCTTAGTCGTCGTAGACCCCGTTGACAGGAACAGGAATGTGGCCGCGGCCCTATCCCTCGAAAAGCTCTCCCTATTCAAGCTCGCCTCTACTCTTTTCCTTTTGAAGCCAAGCAAGCTCTTCTTCGAACCCGAAGAGCACTTGCTAACTGAGGCCGCGAAGGAGGATCTAAGGAGCTATATAGAGAAGAGCAAGA
This sequence comes from uncultured Nitrososphaerota archaeon, assembly GCA_964562935.1. GTDB lineage: Archaea > Thermoproteota > Methanomethylicia > Nezhaarchaeales > WYZ-LMO8 > WYZ-LMO8. The sequence continues at coordinate 14,541 of CAZLVJ010000006.1, read as the reverse complement.
CGACTCTCCTCGCCATAGCCACGACTCTAAAGCCATCTCCACCAGACGTACTATGGGGACAGATAAGGCGCTCGTGCAACGGCATTGTAAAGTTGCTAGAACAGGAGGGGTTTAAGGTCTTGAGGTGGTCGGCTTGGTCAGACGACGAGAGAGAAGTGGTACTCTTGGTCGAACTAGAAAGCAACGTGATAACCCCCACGATTAAACACTTAGGCCCGCCGATCACGTCGGTTGATGACGTCGTCAGGTTTGTGCAGAAGCATTACCCCTCGCCCTCCACAGTAGCGGGGCCCTACGTCGAAGGCGACAGGTTGGTCGTGCTAACGATAAAGAGGACGAGCGACGCCGTCTCGTTCATTAAAAACAACGTCAATAGAGCCGAGCTGGGCAAAGACTTTGCCGAGGCATTGAAGAGAGATCTTCGCGTATTTTTAAACGAAGAAGTGCTCGATGCGTGCAGAGGAAAGAGAAGCGAGTATAGGCGCTTTTTAAAGTCCTTCTTAAGGGGCTCCCCACATTGGCTGAAGGCACTGCTTTCCTAACCATCGACAACGGCCTCGTAGACCAGCGCCTCTCTTACTTGTTGTGCTTTCCAAAGCCCAGCAAGGAGGAGTTTAGGCGAAGGCTTCGACAGCTCAGCTCCCTCGGGGTAACGGGGATTTTGCTCGACGGCCCTCAGAAGGTCAATGGGCTTAGAGTCTTGGGTAAGGGATGCGATAGCATCGTGGTCAAGGCATTGATGGACGGGGCGCTGGTCGCCCTTAAGATTAGGAGGGTCGATTCGCATGTTAAGACGTTAATTGTTGAAGGCGAGAATCAGATGTTGGCGAATAGCGTTGGGGTCGGAGCCAGGGTCCGCTGCTTTAGCGAGGACTTTATAGTGATGGATTTGGTGGAAGGACAACACATAGACGTATTTGTTAGGCTCGCTGTTGAGGCCGAGGTCAAGAAGGTAGTGGTTGACCTGTTAAAGCAGTGCAGAAGACTTGACGTCATAGGCCTAGACCATGGAGAGCTTTCAAGAGCACAGAAGCACATAGTTGTGAAACCACGTCTCGAACCCGTGATAATGGACTTCGGTAGCTCGAGTAGAAGCAGAAGGCCAGCCAACGTCTCCTCGCTCTTCAGCTACCTCTTCTTGTCCAAAACG